>CAZDNQ010000886.1:0-2170 GCA_964506605.1 uncultured Victivallis sp.
TACATGTCGGATATGACGAGGGGCTGATAGAGCTGTCGGCCGCTGCAGAGCTCGCAGATTATCTCAGGAAGATCTCGGGGGCTGATTTCAAACCTCTTTCAAATGACAGGAATCCGCTTGCGGATCTGCCGCTGGTTATTGTCGGACGCCATAACAAGCTTACAGAAAAACTTTGTCCTGACATTCCATATGACAAGCTTGGCGCGGACGGATTCGTCATCCGGACGGTCGGACCGAACATCGTGATCGCAGGAGCTACACCTCGCGGGACGATGTACGGTGTCTATTGGTTCATGGACAGGTATCTTGGTGTGAAATGGTTTGCTCCGGACTGCGAGAAGGTTCCGTCTAATGCGTCGCTGTCGGTCCCTGCGATCAACGAGGAGAGGATTCCGAGGTTCGCGTACCGTGAGTTCTTCTCGAGGGAGGGGCACAACGACAAGTATTCCGCGCACAACATGCTCAACGGCAGATCGCATGGTCGCGCGTATTCGCCCTCCGCTCCGGAAATAGATGATTGGGAATCATGGTGGCACGGGAAGCAGGGCTCTGCTACGTTCTGGGATCTGGTCTCGGACAAGAAATATCATACAGGCGGGCAGATTTCGATGATGAGCGAGGATGTCCGCAGGATAACCGCTGAATCCATAATCGCAAGGCTGCAGAAGCTGGACGACTACCGTTCGCAGGTGTTCAACCTGCATGATCTTGACTGGGGATGGCAGATGGATCCGGAGAGCAGGGCGTTCGCCGACAAGCACGGCGGGAATCCGTCAGCTCCGCGTCTCGATATGGCGATCGACGTCGCCAACCGCGTCCGCAAGGTCCTTCCGGATGCGAAGATTTCCTTCAACGCTTATCATTGGAGTTTCACTCCGCCTGAAGGCATGACGGTTCCCGACTATGTCCTTGTATATCCTATGACGATTCATGTCGACTACAGCGCTCCTCTGAACAAGGGGCCGAACGAGAAGCTTGGAAAGGACATCGAGGGATGGTGCAAGATATCGAAGAATGTCCTTGTGTGGGACCATACGATAAACTTCCTTGGATACATACAGCCTACGCCGAACCTCTATCCGATCTGCGAGTCGATACAGTGGCTCGCTACGCTGGAGCCTGTGATGGGCTATTTCGCGGAGGACTCATGGGAGACGGAAGGTGCTGAATTCGCGGCGATGCGCACATGGGTCGCGGCTAAACTCCTCTGGGATCCGAAACAGGACTACAGGGCGCTGATCAAGGAGTTTGCGGAAGGATATTATGGAAAGGCCGCGCCTTATATCCTTAAATATATAGAGCTGATGCACGAGTCGATTGCGAAGACGAAGGATCCGCTGCGTGAGAAGACGACTCCTACAGGTGCGTATCTTAATTTTGAATTCCTCAATGCGGCGGACAAGCTGTTCGAGGATGCGAGGAAGGCGGTGGCGGACGACCCGCTTGCGCTGAAGCATGTCGATACTACCAGCATGTCGGTCGACTATGTGATCCTGCTGCGCCGTGCGAATTTCGCAGAAGATGCCAAGGCGGCTGGAATCCAGTGGAATCCCGAGACCGAGAAGCGCAAGGAACGGCTTTTCAGAAATTATGAGCAGGTGAAGATGTCATGCTTCTTCCAGGGAGGCAAGCTGGATGATCTCAAGTCGATGGTTTCCGTGGAGCGTAAAAAGGCTTCTGTCCCGGAAATTGCCAAAGATCTTCCTGCGACGGACTGGGTGGAGTTCCAGGACCTGTATTGCAACCGCTATATGGCGCAGGCTGTCTCCGATGAAGCAGCGTCAGATGGCGGGGCTGTGCGTCTTCCTGGAAAACCCCACATCTGGGGAATCCAGTTCAGGCCTGCGAACCTGCCGAAGGAAGGCAGGTGGGACGTCTGGGCGGCGGTGCGTGTCGATAAGAACAAAGGTAATGATGGAGACGAAGCTCTGAGGCTCGGATTTGATCCGGGACAGTCGAGCAGCGTCAAGATTGGAGACTTGACTGAGGGTGCCTACAAGTGGGTTAAGTTTCCCGGTGGACCATACATTTATGATTCTGGTGACAAGACCGGGATCACGACTTTCTATTTCTCGAACACCGGAAATGACAATGTGAAATATCTTTATGTCGACCGGATCGTCGCGGTAAGGAGCAAGTAACTTAAGTAGGGCGGTTTTTAAACCGCCTA
>CAZDNQ010000887.1:0-2170 GCA_964506605.1 uncultured Victivallis sp.
GCGGATCCCTCCGACGACTATTCAGATTTCGGCGCCGATCTCGGCTGGGCGATCGTGAAAGGCAAGGCCGACTGCGGCATCCTCATCTGCCGTTCCGGCGTAGGGATGGGCATCGTCGCGAACCGCTTCCATGGCGTGAGGGCCGCCGTCGTCTCCGATGAGAAGGTGGCGAAGTCCTGCCGCGACCACAACTGCTCGAACGTAATTGTCATCCCCGCCGACATAGTGTCCTTCGAGACGGCTGAGAAGCTTGTGAAGATCTGGATGTCCACTCCTTTCAGCAATGATGCACGCCATGCCAGGAGGCTTGAGAAGGCCGAAGTGAGGACATATGACGACATTGCAGCAGTGCGCGAATCCGATCCCGAGATCGCCGGGATGCTCGACAAGGAAATGGAACGCCAGGACGGCGGGCTCGAACTGATCGCGTCCGAGAATTTCGCGAGCGCCGCAATCCGCGCCGCGCAGGGAACCGTACTCACCAACAAATATGCCGAAGGATATCCGGGCAAGCGCTACTACAACGGCTGTGAAGTGGTCGACGAGGTGGAGAGCCTCGCGATCAAGCGCGCCTGCCAGCTGTTCGGCGCGGAGGCCGCGAACGTACAGGCGCATTCCGGCAGCCAGGCCAACATGGCCGCTTACTTCGCGCTCATCCAGCCGGGAGACACCGTCCTTGCGATGGATCTCGCGCACGGCGGGCATCTCACGCACGGCCATCCGATGAACTTCAGCGGCATGCTCTACAAGATCGTGCCCTACGGCGTCGACAAGCAGACTGAGACTCTCAATTATGACAACATCGAGAAACTTGCGCTTGAGAACAAGCCGAAGGTGATAGTCGTCGGTGCAAGCGCCTACCCAAGGACCCTTGATTTCAAGAGGTTCCGTGAGATAGCCGACAAGGTGGGTGCCAAGGTGTTTGTCGACATGGCGCACATCGCCGGTCTTGTGGCGGCAGGACTCCATCCGAGTCCGGTGCCTTACGCCGATGTCGTCACATCCACCACGCACAAGACGCTCCGCGGCCCGCGTTCAGGGCTGATCCTCTGCAAGGAGCAGTATGCGAAGGACATCAACTCAAAGCTGTTCCCCGGGCTCCAGGGCGGCCCCATGATGCACACGATCGCCGCGAAGGCGATATGCTTCCATGAGGCGCTGCAGCCGGCGTTCAAGGAATACCAGAAGCAGATCGTGAAGAACGCGGCCAGTCTCGCCGCCGAACTCGGGAAGCGCGGTTTCAGGATAGTCTCCGGCGGTACCGACAACCATCTGATGCTCGTCGACCTGCGCCCGAAGAAGTCGACCGGCAAGGAGATCGCGCTCGCCCTGGACAAGGCGGCGATCACCGTGAACAAGAACATGATCCCGTTCGATCCGGAGAAGCCTTTCGTGACCAGCGGCATCAGGGTCGGAACGCCTGCCGTCACGACTCGCGGGATGAAGGAATCCGAGATGACGAAGATCGCGGCGTGGATCGAGAAGGCCGTGGACTGCAAGAACGACGAAGCTGGCCTGAAGCAGATCGCCGTTGAAGTGAAGGAGTTCACCAGGAGCTTCCCCCTCCCGCAGATCTGATAGACGAATCGGCGTGTCGGAGAATCGGCGAATCTGAGATTCAAGATTATAGCTGCAGTATTTTCTGTGGCCTCAAAGGAGTATTATGATAGACATTAAATTACTGAGGGACAATCCGGAATTCATAAAAAAGAACTGCGAGATCCGCGGGGCGAAGGTCGACGTCGACGCGATCGTCGCGCTCGACAAGGAGATGCGCGAGCTGACCGTTAAGACCGAGACGCTCAGGTCCGACAGGAACAAGCTCAGCAAGGACTGCAAGGACAAGCCGGAGGCGCGTGAGCAGGTCAAGAAGATCAAGGAGGAGCTTGCGGCCCTGGAACCAAAACTTGTCGAGATGCAGTCGCAGCTCGACGCCAAGATGGCGTGGCTCCCGAATATCATCTCGCCCGAGACTCCCGCCGGTAAGGATGACACCGAGAACAAGGAGATCAAAAAGGTCGGCGACGTCCGCAAGTTCACATTCAAGCCCAGGGACCATCAGGAGCTCGGCGACCTGCTTGGCGTGATCGACGCCACGCGCGGTGCGAAAGTCGCAAAATCCGGTTTCTATTATTGGAAGGGGAAAGGGGCCCAGCTCTGTAACGCAATG
>CAZDNQ010000888.1:0-2167 GCA_964506605.1 uncultured Victivallis sp.
TCTGCAGGATCGGCACAGAAACTGTCAGGAAGATTGATCCTTCGATGAAGACACGTCTCGCCGGAGGACTCTGGCCCAGGACGTTCCGCCTCGACTGCCTGAAGGCAGGCATAGGCAGATACATCGACGAACTGCCTGTCCATTACAGCACTATGGGTGGCATCCTTGACGCACGTGAAGACCTTGATGCAGCAGGCAGCAGCAACGTAGTCGTCTCAGATGATGAGACCAGCAGCGGACTCTCCACATGGGGGATGCCCTCCAGGGAAATTCTCCAGGTCAGGACGCAGTCGCAGTTCGTCCTCGATCATTGGCCCGACGAACTTGTAGCAGGATGTAAGCATATCACCTGTTTCGCAGGCAGCGCGGATCCCTGCGGCAACTGGTCGTATCTCCTCGACGAGAACACTCCGCGCCCAATGGCTGCAACAATCGCAGTGCTCACATCCAAGCTCTCAGGAGCCAGGCCTATTGGAAAGTTCTATCTGCCCAGCCATGCCGTCTTCCATCTCTTCGAAAAAGACGGCAAGGCAATATTGGTTGCGTCAACCGCGGTCGCCAACGGCGAAAATGTTGAGTTGAACGCCGGAAGCGACAAGGTTGTCGCTACGGATTACCAGGGCAACGAGACAATGTTGAAAGCAAGTTCCGGCAAGCTCAACCTCGGTCTGGACGAGATGCGGATCTTCATCGAAGGCGGCAACCTTGATGTGCTCAAGTCCTATTGCGCCGTCTCAGTCGGCGGTGGAAACAGGATTGTGGAATATCCAAAGGCGACTGTCATCAAGGGAACCCCCGCCAAAATTCCGGTTCTGGTCAGAAACCTTTATGACAAGACCTTGTCCGGCTCAATAGAAGTGAATCTTCCCTCCGGCTGGCCTGCCGGAGATAAAGTGAATTTCTCGCTCGAACCCGGAAAGGAAAGCCGTCTCGACATGCCTCTGGCCGTGCCGGAATCAGTATCATCCGGCGAATTCCCGCTCAAGATCATCGCCAGCTTCAATAATTCCGTTTTGTTTCCAATAGAAAAACCATTTGGACTTTCAGTAATAAGCCGGGAAATGGTTGGAAACCTACTGAAGAACGGCGGTTTCGAAGAGGCTGGAAAATCAGATGCCATACCGGCCGCGTGGTCTCTCGGGAAAACATCGAAGAGGTGTCCCAGCGATGGCGGACTGGGCCTTGGCTCATCTGTCATGAGGTTTGAAAAATGCGCCAGCTACGACCATGCTTCGCAGTCGATATCGCCGCCTTCCGGCCGCATTTACCTGTACACCGCCTGGCTCTGGAACAACGACATGGAGGCAGGAAGCAACATAGGGCAGCAGTTCACAGACGGCGGACATAAGGATTTCTTCGTGACGGATGTCTTTGTCTCAGGAAAAAGTTCGCCGTCATGGCGCTTCTATTCCTGTAAGACAGATGCTCCGCAGAATCTGAAAAGCATCAGTTTCACTCCGGTCGTGAAGGGCGCCGGATGGGCGATGTACGACAACCTCCGCGTCACGATCTATGAGGGGACAAATTATGCGGCCGAATGCCATAAGGCGAAAACACCTCTGAAGCTTGACGGGAAACTTGACTCCTGGAACAAGAGCTGTCCGATCCCCCTGCTTTGCGACAATCAGCTGTCAGTAAACAACAAATCTTACAAGTGGTCCCCGGAAAACCTGAGCGGAGCCGCCTATCTGATGTGGGATGACAAGGCGCTCTACTTTGCGGCGGAAGTTATAGATGATGTCCATGTCGCAAGCACAACCGGGGAGGACACGCTTAACGGTGACAGCATCGTGCTGGCCATCAATCCGGCCGGAAAGGTTCCCGGAAAGGACGACAAGGCATTCGTCTATTACATCAGCACGGCTTCGCCCGGCGGAGGCAGCGGCTTGAACACCCTGTACAGGCCTCCTGCGCACTGCGGAGGATTGTCATCGGGACAGCTGGCGAAGGATTCCTCCGTATATGAGCTTGTCATCAGGACGGAAGGCAGGAAGACAGTCTATCAGTTGCGCATGCCGTGGTCGGAACTGGGCGGGATAAATCCGGCCTTCGGCTCCAAGTTCGCCATTTCCCTGCTGCTCAATGACAACGACGGATCCGGGAAGGCCGCATCAATAAGCTGGGGTGACGGCCTTTCCTCCGGATGGTCTCCTTCCAGTTTTGGCAT
>CAZDNQ010000889.1:0-2161 GCA_964506605.1 uncultured Victivallis sp.
CGTGCTGGTCGAGGACAAGCTTTTCGCCACGCTGGATCCGACCACCAGGCATTACAGGCTGCCGAACAACCAGGAGCTCCTCCTCACCGACACCGTCGGATTCGTCAGAAAACTGCCCCACACCCTTGTCGAGGCTTTCAAGTCCACCTTGGAGGAGGCGGTGCTCGCGGACTTCATCATCCACGTACTGGACATCAGCAGCCCCTATGTCGACGAACACTGGAAGACGACCCTCTCGGTGCTTGAAGAACTCGGTGCCGGGGAGAAAGACATCATCACCGTCTTCAACAAGTCCGACGTCGCAGAGGATCCTGTCCTGAGGGCGAAGCTGAAGGCGCTCCAGCCGGACGGCATTTTCATATCGGCGCGTACGGGGCTCGGTCTTGACCGGCTCGTCACTGAAATCACGCTCCGTACCCGGGACACCACGGAGATCGTCAAGATGAGGATAGCTCCGGCGCGGCACGACATGATTGCAGCCGCACACAAGAAGGGCAAAGTGCTTGCATCGAAATACGAGGAAGACGGGACAGCGGAGCTGACAGTGAGCCTGCCGAAGCCGATCAAGAGGCTCTTCGCGGATTACATCTGCGGTTGAGGCACGGCAGAACAGCTTAACTCTACAACTTCCACTCGCCAGCCCATTTCACAATATATATTTCTTCTGTATTGATATTGACAAAGAACAACAGTAAATTCCGGCAAAAGCAGCATGTGGCATAGCAATAAGTTCGGATAAAGTCAGACAACTACAGGGGGTCATATTATGAATGACGACAGAAAGTGTCCGGTGACTGGCGCATCAGCCAAGAAGGCAAATGTCAGAGCCTCCTCCAACCAGGACTGGTGGCCTAATCAGCTGAACTTCAGGATACTGCACCAGCACTCGCCGCTGTCCAATCCCATGGGCAAGGGTTTCAACTACGCCGAAGAGTTCAAGAGCCTCGATCTTGCGGACGTTAAAAAGCAGCTGAAAGCGCTGCTGACCGACTCGCAGGACTGGTGGCCGGCGGACTTCGGCCACTACGGCCCCCTGTTCATCCGCATGGCATGGCACAGTGCCGGAACATATCGTACCGGTGACGGCCGCGGAGGCGCCGGTGCCGGACAGCAGCGCTTTGCGCCCCTCAACAGCTGGCCCGACAATGTGAACCTCGACAAGGCGCGCCGGCTGCTCTGGCCCGTCAAGCAGAAGTATGGCAGGAAAATCTCATGGGCCGACCTTATGATTCTTGCTGGCAATGTCGCGCTGGAGTCGATGGGTTTCAAGACCTTCGGTTTCGCTGGAGGACGCGAGGATGTCTGGGAGCCGGAAGAAGACGTCTACTGGGGTTCTGAGAACAAGTGGCTGGATGACAAGCGCTACTCCGGCGACCGTAACCTCGAGAATCCGCTCGCCGCAGTGCAGATGGGATTGATCTACGTCAATCCGGAAGGCCCGAACGGCAACCCGGATCCGATCAAGGCGGCCAAGGATATCCGCGAGACTTTCGCCCGCATGGCAATGAACGACGAAGAGACAGTTGCGCTCATCGCCGGCGGTCACACCTTCGGAAAAACCCACGGTGCCGGTCCTGCCTCCCATGTGGGGCCTGAGCCAGAAGCGGCGGGCATCGAGGAACAGGGCCTCGGCTGGAAAAGCAGCTTTGGCACCGGTAAAGGCGGCGACGCGATCGGCAGCGGCCTGGAGGTCACCTGGACCAGCACTCCGACGAAGTGGAGCAGCAACTTCTTCCGGAACCTGTTCGAATACGAATGGGAACTTACGAAAAGCCCGGCCGGTGCGCATCAATGGCGGCCGAAGGACGGTGCAGGTGTTGGAACAATTCCGGATGCCCACGACCCGTCAAAGCGTCATGCGCCAACCATGCTGACAACCGATCTTTCCCTGAGGTTCGACCCGGCCTATGAAAAGATTTCAAGGCGTTTCTACGAGAATCCGGACCAGTTTGCGGATGCATTCGCCCGCGCCTGGTTCAAGCTGACACACCGCGACATGGGTCCGCGCGCACGTTATCTCGGTCCGGAGATTCCTGCCGAAGAGCTCATCTGGCAGGACCCCATCCCCGCAGTCAATCACAAGCTGATTGACGAAAAGGACATTGCATCACTCAAGGAAAAGATCCTGTCTTCGGGGCTGTCCGTGTCCCAACTGGTTTCA
>CAZDNQ010000890.1:0-2160 GCA_964506605.1 uncultured Victivallis sp.
CGCTGAGGCTGCCACGTGAGTCACGTTCTACGTGCCAACGTGGTCATGTGATGAACTCCAACGGGGGATATTTCCGAAGCAACCATAAATTCATATCCCGCAAGTTATTCTCGGACAGGAATGCCCGAGTTACGGTAGATCTCCAATGCTCCTGGGAATGGGCTGAGGGCGCGTGCGCAGATGCCGAGGGAGTAGGCGATTGCTACGCCGTAGTTCGTGATCGGTACGCCGGCCTCGCGGCATTTCAAGATCCTTGAAAGCAGAAGGCGCCTGTTGAACGTGCAGCTTCCGCAATGGACGATGAGCTTGTATTTGGAGATGTCTTCCGGGAAATCACAGCCCTGAGTGTGTTCGAAATCGAGCTTGCCGCCGACGTACTGGGTCAGCCAGCGCGGAATTTTTATTCTTCCGATGTCCTCGCCTATGGGATGATGCGAGCATGCCTCCGCCATCAGGACCTTGTCGCCGGGCTTGAGCTTTTCGATGGCCAGCGCACCTTCGACGAAGGTGTCCAGGTCGCCCTTGAATCTGGCGAAGAGTATGGAGAATGATGTCAGCGGGATATTGTCTGGCGTGTCGCCTGCGACCTTCAGGAATCCCTGCGAGTCGGTGATGACGATGTTAGGCGGGCGTTTGAGACGTTCGAGAGCGTCGCGGAGTTCGCGTTCCTTCACTACCATGCAGTATGAATCGTTGTCGAGGATGTCGCGGATCGTCTGCACCTGTGGGAGGATCAGCCTTCCCTTGGGGGCTTCAAGGTCTATCGGGACCACCAGCATCGCCAGGCTTCCGGGCGGCAGGAGGTCGCCTGCAATTGACTTTTCTGAGAAGAATTCCTCCGGGACATTCTTTATTAGCATCTCGCGGAACTCGTTGAGCCCTTTGCCCGTGGTCGCGACAGATTCCACGAATGCTATCTTTGAGGAGTCAAGTTTCTTGATCAGTTTCGCCGGTGTCTTTGATATGTCAGCCTTGTTCAGGACGGCGATCACGGGGATGTTGAGCTTTTTGAATTCCTCGAATATCTCATCTTCGAACTTTCCCCATTCGGATGCAACCGCAACGATCACGGCTATTTCCGTGCGGTCGAATATCTTCTTCGTCTTGGCGACCCGCATTTTTCCGAGTGCGCCGGTGTCGTCAATTCCTGCGGTGTCGATGAAGAGGACTGGACCGATCGGCAGTAGCTCCATCGGCTTCTCCACCGGATCCGTGGTGGTTCCGGCGACATCGGATACGATTGACACCTGCTGGCGGGTGAGGGCGTTGAGGAACGAGGACTTTCCGACGTTCCTGCGTCCGAAGATCCCGATGTGGAGCCTTAGGCCTTTTGGAGTTGATTGCATAATTATTGATTCAAGAGTTGTTTAAAGGACATAAATGACACAAAGGACACCAGTGACCTGTGCGATAAAGATATCCTGCAAAATTCAGTCGCCGTTGCTCCGATACGCCGATTCTCCGATTCTTTTATTTAATTGGTCCTAACACGATCCTGAATCCGATGTCGGCGGCTGCGAAATCCGGCTTGTCGGCGTAGCGGGACGCAGAACGCGAGAACTTCTTGTCGAAGCTCCAGCTGCCGCCTTTCAGCAGGCGGAAGTTGCCTTTCGTGCACAATGGATCGGAAATGCCATCTACGAAGGTGTCAGTCTTTACTCCACTCTCACCAAAGTCGCATGCGTCGAGGCACCATTCCCAGACGTTGCCGTGCATGTCGTAGACACCCCACTTGTTCGGGGACTTGGTCGCTACGTCCTGGGTGCTGTTCCTGCTGTTGCCGCCTGTCCAGGCCATGTCGTCGATGTTTCCGGCGTAGTCGCCTGGCGTTCCGGCCTTGCATGCATATTCCCATTCGGCCTCGGTAGGAAGGCGGTACGCATATCCTTCCGGGACCTGTCCGGAGTTAATACCCATCTTTGTCAGCTTCATGCAGAATATTACGGCATCCTCCCAGCTAATCTGTTCGACAGGGGAGTTTGCGGCTGTGTATAGGCTTGGATTCCTGTCCAGAATTTTTCCATATTGCGCCTGGGTCACTTCCGTTTTTCCAATCCAGAACGCCTTGGTGATCTTTACCTTGTGGGCCGGTTTCTCATCAGTGCTCCACATGTCGGAACCCATCGTGAATTCGCCCGGGTCGACCTTTATGAGGACAAG
>CAZDNQ010000891.1:0-2157 GCA_964506605.1 uncultured Victivallis sp.
GCGCAAGCACAAGCTCCTCGAGAAGCAGAAGGAAGGCAAAAAGCGCATGAAGCAGATCGGCCAGGTCCACATCCCGCAGGAGGCTTTCGTCGAGATCCTCAAGGCGGGAAGCACATAAGAAGGCCGTCGGTTGATGGTTGACAGCCGCCAGTTGTATTGATCCCCCTTTGCCGGCGACTGAAGACCGTATGCTGGCGACAGTATTAATTATGATCTATAAATTCATACAGTACCTGCACAGGAGGAAGAGGGCGAAGGCGCTTGATGAGCTTCGCAGCCAGCTCGCGCACATACTCCATGTCAACGACGACATACTGGTCGAGTCCACCAAGGAGAAGGTCAGGGAGATAATCAAGGAGGCCGAGGTTGTTGATCCGGGCAATGCGGAGGATGCCGGCAGGTTCATAGAGCGGGCGCCGCTGCGGGTGATGAAGATACTTCCGCGCCAGCCGTTCATGACGCTGAGGGAATATGCGGACATCCTTGCCGTCGCTTTTACAGTCGCCTTCGGGGCGAGGGCGCTCTACCTCCAGCCGTTCAAGATTCCGACCAGCAGCATGCAGCCGACGCTTTTCGGGATACACTATATCGAGGACAAGAATACGCTTCCGCATCTGCCCCAGTTCCTCCAGCTGTGGATATATTCAGCGGAACGCGCGAAACTTGTCGTGAAGACTCCTGGGTTTTATGACGAGGCGAGCGTGCAGCCATATAACAAGTTCCTTCTTTTCCCGCAGTCCAGGTTCGCCATAGGGGAGACATGGTATAATCTCCCCGGTGAGAAGTACCAGATTGAAAAATACTGCATCAAGGACAAGAGGAAGGAGTTCTCAGAAGGGGACGTCCCGTGCAACGGATGGCTTTCGCTGGGAGACCATCTCTTCGTCGACCGGTATACATATCATTTCCGGGATCCGAAACGTGGGGAGATCGTAGTCTTCAACACCGAGGGGCTTCCATGCAGCGCAAGCGGTTTCTTCTATATCAAGAGGCTGATTGGGCTGCCCGGTGACATGCTGAAAGTCGTTGACGGCGTCGTGCATGTAAAGCCGAAGGGCAGTGAGTTCTACATGCCCATCACTAAATTCGGCATCAAGGAGATCAACAGAATCTACTCGCTGAAAGGCGGATACCAGGGACACCTGGGGATCGCCAGCCTTGCCGCCGAGAACGAGATATATGTCCCGGAGGACTGCTATTTCATGATGGGTGACAATACTTCCAACAGCTCCGACAGCAGGATGTGGGGGTTCGTGCCCCGCAGGAATCTTGTCGGGAAAGCCCTGTTCGTATTCTGGCCGTTTACACGTCGCTGGGGCCTGGCGGACCATGAGGATCCGATTCCAGTTGACAGCTCCACCCCCGCAGGCGTCGCCGAAGCCATGCAGCTGCAGTAACTTGGGCATTCCTGCCCGAGACAGTATTTGAATTCGCATGTCAAAATAGTACTCCAGTTCAGGAGTCACGGAGTTGCTGTTATGGAACATCCGCAGACAACTTCTTTCTACAGACGCAACCTGCCGCACTGGCATGTTGCCGGAAAATCATATTTCATTTGTAATCCCTCAGTCTTTCAGGCACAGAGTGGCAAAGGCACATAACTAGTGAAAAAAGCAGATGACTGGCCGTGAAAAAAATGACCCGGGCAGTTGCCCGGGCCATTAAGTTTTATACATTTCAAAAGAGTCTCGGGCAGGAATGCCCGAGTTACCCCTTACCTGTCGAACTGCGCGTCGAAGACGATGTTCGAAGGAGGGAAGTCGATCTTTTTCACGAACGCGCAAGCCTCGGTGGCGCCATGGATCCTGTCCATGCCAGAGTCTTCCCACTCCACTGAGAGAGGACCCTTGTAGCCGATCCTGTTCAGGGCGCGGATGATCTCCTCGAAGTTGATCTTGCCATGTCCGAGCGAGCGGAAATCCCAGTAGCGGCGCTTGTCGCCGAAATCGATGTGCCCTCCGAAAACTCCAGCCTCGGTGGACTTGCATGACCAGCCGACATCCTTCATGTGGCTGTGGAAGATCCTGTCGTGGAACTTGTAGATGAAGCCGACATAGTCGACGCCCTGGTAGCCGAAATGGCTCGGATCGTAGTTGAATCCGAAGCATGGATGGTTCTTCACGGCGGCGAGTGCGCGCTCCGCGGATGCGATGTCGA
>CAZDNQ010000892.1:0-2156 GCA_964506605.1 uncultured Victivallis sp.
CATGCCTGCACCTCCTGCACGGTGTTGATCACATCCCGGAGAAGCGCCTGCTCGTCGGCATCCAAGTCTCTCAGGAAGGATTTACACAGCGCAAATGCATCCATCTCCTCGTCCGCCGAATAGGCTATGGTATAGTCTGCTTTCCGGAGGCTTTCCCGCCGAATTTCCAGGAGATTCGGAAACGCATAGCGGATCTTGTCCTGCATATCAAAGACGTCAAAGTCCACCTTGTCGGTGAGGATCACGGTCACATAATCGCCGCAGCTTTGCATCAGCACTTCTTGTAAGGTGCCAGTGATGACCCGCACCTGCCGGAGGGGGATGAGTGGAAGAACGTCTGTTTTTACCTTACCCTTTTCCTCCAGATTCACCGTTATAATGCCCTTTTGCTGCCCCGCTTCGCTGACCGAACATGCAAGCGGCGTACCGCAGTAGCGATAAAACTCGCTGCCGACCTTCATCGGCTTGTGGATATGCCCCAGTGCCGCATAGTCGAATCGTTCCAGAATATCCGCCTTTACCGCGTCGATATTGCCCACGGTGCAGATCTCGGAATCCATGCGTTCGATGCTGCCCGGATCCGTCGCGGCAGGCAGATAAAACTGATGGCTCACCAGAACATTCCGCGCCTTGTCGTCGATCTGTTCGCGCTCGATGAGCCTGTGGATTGCATCGTCATAGGACAGGTTGTTTCCATTTTCATCGCAGCCTACGATGGCTTTGATCATGGACGGCTTGACAAAGGGAAGCAGGTAGAAGTTTATATCACCATATTCGTCCTGCAGTACCACCTTCTCGATCTGTTCTTCCGGCAGCTGGGGTGGTATCCCGATCATATGTATCTTCTGACGCTGAAGAATGTTACGGAACACATTGACCCGCGGCGCACTGTCGTGGTTGCCGCTAATGAGCATGATCTCGGCATTCGGGACGGCCTGCGTCAGGCGGGAGATGAACTGGTCAAATACCTCTACCGCTTCGGCGGAGGGGATCGCCTTGTCATAAATATCTCCGGCAATCATGATCGCGTCGGGCTGTTCCCGTGCCGCGATCTCAATGACTTGTCCCAAAATGTAAGATTGATCCTCATATAAGTCACGGTTAAAGAGCTTCAGACCTATATGTAAATCCGACAGATGAAACATTTTCATCCAGCACCCTCCTTTTCCTCGTTGACAGCTTTGTTGTGAGGAAAGCTCCAATCTACTACTAATAGTATTAATGAGCAAATTATTTAATAAACCGATATTTGTTCTTGCGTTTTTCAAACGCTTTAATTCCGCCTTCCAAAATGTCACAGATATGCTGTTGAATTCCTTGCTTTGATAGGATTCCATCTTCAATCGTTTTATCAGGTTTTAATGCTGGACAATCATTTTCAATTGAACCAGACCGATACTCAAACCTTTTCAATCTGTTCTCGCAATCTGCTCCATCCTGGTTCGCGACAATAACCTCTTCAGCATCTGATCCAACCACAATGTTAGCATTATGCGTAACGACTATAATTTGACGCATAATTTTTTTCCTCTTAATAAATGGAATTAATTGTTCAAATATTGAACGATTATCAAGATCGTCTTCAGGCTGGTCAATTAATATTGGACATTCACTGTCAGCTAAATCAATTAACAGTTGTAATAAAACAAGTGCCTTTTTTCCAGGAGACATTATATCAATTGAGTCGTTGCCCATTTTGACAATATATTTTATATTATACCAGTCGCCAATGATATTTCTGAGCGTCAGTTCTAAATTTTCACCAGCCTTAAGCGTTGACAACTCCCCATTAAGCGTTTTCATTATGATTTGCACTAATAATTCTTTCGTATATTTTTCAGGGCAGAACGTGGTTACATCAATTATTGAACGATTTTGGGTAGAGGTAGCTCTATATAGTTCAGACCATTTGGTCAGAAAATCATCCTGCCTAAATGGAATCTGAACATCATATTTCAGGCCAGAATCATCGTCAACTGTATTTTCTTTTATGCATTTCGCGTATTCATTGTATACTGTCCGGAGCGTAATGGAAGAACTGGCTACATCGTCAACAAGCGCATTCATCCTCTCTTGTTCAGTTCGCACACATTCTGCTTTGTTCTCAACCTCTTTTAACTTTTCTCCTTCTTTTGCTATCTTATTGGCCAGTTCTT
>CAZDNQ010000893.1:0-2153 GCA_964506605.1 uncultured Victivallis sp.
AAACGCTGTCCGCCGTACTGGGCTTTGCCGCCGAGCGGCTGCTGCGTGACGAGAGAGTATGGACCGACTGCTCTTGCATGTATCTTGTTCGACACCAGATGGTCGAGTTTCATCATGTATATCTGTCCGACGAGGACCCTCTGGGCGAATTTCTCGCCGGATCTTCCGTCGAAGAGATCTGTTTTTCCGTCGAATACGAGCTTGTTGCCCTCTTGCTTGAATCCGAGTGTGTATTTCTCGCCCTTGTCCTTGGAGAACTTTTCGTTCGCCTTGGTCATGAGCTCGACTATCTTCTCCTCGCTTACGCCGTCGAACACAGGGCTTGCGACCTGCAGTCCGAGGATCTTTGCCGCCCATCCAAGATGGGTCTCGAGAACCTGTCCGACGTTCATACGGCTGGGAACGCCGAGGGGGTTCAGCACGATGTCCACGGGTGTTCCGTCTGACAGGTAGGGCATGTCCTCCTCCGGAACGATCTTGGCCACGATACCCTTGTTGCCATGGCGTCCGGCCATCTTATCGCCGACTTCGAGTTTGCGCTTGCTGGCGACATAGACCTTGACCTTCTTGACTATCCCCGGATCGACGCCTTCGCCCTTCTCGAGCGACTTGAGGATTTCATCCCTGTTCTGTTCTATTTCCTTGAACCTCGGTACGAACGTGTCGATTATCCCGTCAATGGTCTTCTTCAGGGGGCAGGTATCCATCTTGTACTGCTGATACTTGTTCGCGAGCTTGAGGACCGAGCTTCTCGTGACCTTCCTGTTCGCGGAGATCAGTATGGCGTTGTGCTTGGACGATGATTCGTCGTAGATGGGGCAGGGGAGCTTCTGTCCGAGCATTATCTCAGAGAGCCTGTCCGCGAGTTCCTCGACGATCTCGTTGTATTCGTTCTTGTAGTTGTCCTTCGCCATCTTCGTCTGGCGGCGGATCTCGGATTTCGTGAGGGACTGCCTGTTAGGATCCTTGCTTCTCTCGATCCTGACATCCATCACTATTCCGCCTTTTCCGCTGCTGACTATGAGGCTTGAATCCTTGACATCCGCCGCCTTCTCGCCGAATATGGCCCTGAGCAGCCTTTCTTCAGGAGCAAGCTCAGTCTCCGACTTCGGCGTGATCTTTCCGACCAGTATGTCGCCGGCCTTGACTTCAGCGCCGAGCCTGACGATTCCATCAGGTCCGAGGTTCCTGAGAGCCTCCTCGCTGACGTTCGGTATGTCACGGGTTATCTCTTCCGGACCGAGCTTGGTATCACGAGCCGTAAGTTCGAACTCATCTATATGTATGCTTGTGAAAACGTCTTCCTTGACGATCCTCTCGTTGATTACGATGGCGTCTTCGAAGTTGTATCCGCACCAGGGCATGAACGCCACGAAGACGTTCTTACCGAGGGCGAGCTCACCTTGGGCTGTAGCTGCCCCATCGGCGATCACGTCGCCCTTCTTCACTTTCTGGCCGATCCTGACTACAGGCCTCTGGTTTATGCATGTTCCCGCATTGCTGCGGAGATATTTCTTGAGCTGGTAGAAGTGGGATTTCTCATCCTTCTCCGACTTGGGAATCTTGCCATCGGGCGATACGACAACCATGTTGCCGGTGACGCTTGCGACAATACCTTCCTTCACTGCGGATTCGACCGCCCTTGAATCGGCGGCGACCCGGTGTTCAAGTCCGGTTCCCACGAGCGGGGCTTCAGTGGTCATGAGAGGAACTGCCTGGCGCTGCATGTTCGAACCCATCAGGGCTCGGTTTGCGTCATTGTGTTCCAGGAAGGGGACAAGACCGGCCGCCGCGCTGATGAGCTGTTTCGGCGACACATCCATGTACTGGATCTTGTCGCGGGATATTTCAGATGAATCCCCCTGGTATCGGCACATAACCATTTCATTGAGGAGCTTTCCCTTCTCATCGATTGTGGCGTTTGCCTGTGCGATGACGAATTTCTCCTCCTGGTCGGCTGTCAGGTAGTCAATTTCCTTTGTGACAACGCCGTGCTTGACCACCCTGTAAGGAGTCTCGAGGAATCCATAGCGGTTGATCCTGGCATATAGCGACATGGACGAAATAAGACCGATGTTCGGACCTTCAGGGGTCTCGATCGGGCATACGCGGCCATAATGGCTTGAATGTACGTCGCGGACTTCGAATCCTGC
>CAZDNQ010000894.1:0-2144 GCA_964506605.1 uncultured Victivallis sp.
TTTTGTCTTCACTCCGTTCGGACGTGAGAGGAGGGCTGGCATTCCAATGGGATTGTACTTGACCGTGAACTTTCCCGCTTTCGAGCTCCTTATCTCAACAGGCCTGCCTGCCGAGTCATATGAATATTCCGTGATGTCCTTGTCCGAGTCCCTGGTCCCCGCGACGGCGCCGCGGCTGTCGAAGGAATAGACCATGCCGTACCCCGAGTTCAGCTCCTTCACCGACGCCATGCGGCCGAGGTTGTCGTATCCAAACTCGTATTTAACGGCTCCATTTGCGAAGTTCGCAAGGTTCCCCGCCTTGTCATAGTTGAAGACCGACAGCGCCTGTCCTTTCTCATCGGCGACCGCATAGAGGCGCTTCCTGCCGTCGTAGCAGAAGTTAGTCGCCAGTGAATCCGGAGAAACACGGACGATGAACTTCCCGTCGTCGACAGTCTTGAAGTTCCATTTCCCTGAAAGCGTGCTGCCAAGATACGACGTCGACTTGTCGTATGAACAGAAATATTCCTGCAGATCAAATCCCGGGGATTCCACGGAGGAGACCATTCCATCGTTTCCGTAATTGTAAACCAGCTCCCTCCCCATCGCCGAGACGGTGTGGACGGGGCGTCCGGAGGCGTCGAAATAGTATTCGTTCTTCGAGCCGTCGGGCAGGGTGACTGCTACCGAGTTTTTCCTGTCGTCGTAGAAGTAGAATGTCTTGTCCCCGTATGAGTTCTCCATCAGGAGCAGCCGGCCCTTGTCGTCGTATTTGAACGACACCAGCGTCTTTTCGGACGGCGATATGATTTCCTTGAGCATGCCTGCCTTGTCGTATTTGAACGATGCGACGGTGGCGCCGCCGGAGATCAGCTCAAGCACTTTCCCTGAGAAGTCCTTCAGGACGCCGTTCGCCTTGAACTCCGATGTTGCGCGGGACACGAACTTGGACGCGGCGGTCTTCTCCCTGTACAGCTCCTCACCGGCCTCGTTCCTCACGATCAGCTCCTCAGGGGTCGCTGTCATCACCATCGGGATCGAGCCTTTGAACGATGTCCTGAATTCAGTTATGTCGTCCGGGCGCCTGGCCAGCGAGTAGATGCCGCCGTCGGAAGTCCTGCATCCGGCAGTTCCCTTCTCCCTGTCGATGACAAGCGACATGTCCGGGGGCGAATATATTCTGCTTTCAAGTATCGTGACCGTCTTTGGCGCGACCAGGTATTCGGTCTCCTTCTCAGTCCTGGAATTCCATACCTTGACAGTATCGCCGTCCTTGCCGTAGGAGTATTTGAAATACTGCACTTCGCCCGATGACTTCTCGATGGATGCGGTCCTGCCTTCAGTGTCGTAGGCGATGGAGTAGCTCATTCCCGGCTCTGCGAATTTCGCAATCCGGCCCTTTCCGTCATATGTGATTGCCCATTTTCTTCCGTCCGACGCGGCTGCGCCCTTCAGCTTTCCGTTTTCATATGCGAATTTCAGGATTATGTTTCCGCTTTTGATGCCGTCGAGCAGGCCGTCATTGTTCCATGAGAGTTTTCCGTCCTCCTGGGAGCCGGGAACCGCGCCGAGATTGTCGTCGAACGAGACATCGACTGTCTTGTCGGACTTGAAGCTCCAGCCGGAAATACGCCCTTTGGCGTCGAATGAGAAAATGCTGGATTCACCGGATCTGTCCTGGGCCGCCTTCAAGGTTCCGTCCTTGGTGAAATGAATCTTGATCCCTTCCGATGTTAGATAGAATTCACCGTCAAGACTGTCGAGGATTCCGGTGGTTCCGGCTACGCCCCTGTAGGAGCCGTCAGGCGACTGCACGAACGAGAACTGCTTCGAGAACGCGAAGACTGAAACCGCCTGCGCCTCCTGGTTCGCCGCCATCGCGGTGTCGAGGGAGAAGAGCCAGCCGGGGCCGACGGAGCCGGATATCTTCGTGGTCATCGGCGAGCTGAGGCATTCTATCCTGTATCCGGAGACGCTTGCGACATCGAATTTGACCACGAGGCCCTGGCCGGGGACGAAGCTTGCATCAGCCATGGAGATTGAAGGAAATGCAAACGGAAGGAAAGCAAGAATGCAGAGGATCTGCAATCCACGCGATATTGCTGATGCTTTCATCGGCTTACCCCCCGAGACAGATTATCTTGCCAGTTCAGAATTCGTTC
>CAZDNQ010000895.1:0-2143 GCA_964506605.1 uncultured Victivallis sp.
TTTGTTTCCATCTTCAAAGCAGTGGAATTTGCACGCGCAGAAAAAAAGGTGTGTAAGCTTGTCGGCAAAGGTGGGGTAGTAGTCGTCATTCCGTATATGGGTGAGCACGCTGTCCAGTTTGCCCAGTTCCAGATGCCCCATGGCTCCGCCGCCGCTGATCTCCACGGTCTTACGGTGAATCTCGACGGCCTGTTCGAGCGTGAGGTAGATGATCGACACGGTTACTCACGCTCCTTGAGCCGTTTCATCACGTCCTTGGCTTCCTCCAGACGCTCGGAGAGTTCCTTGCTCTTCTCGCCGAGAAAGCGTTCGAACTCCTCCCGCTTCAAGGGGGCGATGTAATCCTTCAACTGCTGGTGCAAGGCATCCCGGAAGGCAAGATCCCGGCTGGCCATCTTGTTTCGTGACTTCTCGATGAGCGGCTTCCAGTGGGCCTGTTGCTCAAAGTCTGCGAACAGGGCATCCACCTCCCAGGAAGTGAGCTTGCACCCTTTTTCGGCGGACGCCTTACACAGGATGTCGGCAAAACCGCATTCATACGAGGCCACCAGATCAAGGACCTCAGCGTAAAAGGTGTCTCTCACCTTGTCCTTCTCATGCAGCCGGAGCACCTTGCGGTATTCCTGAGCCTTCTCCCGGAAAATGCTCACGTAGATCTTGTCCGTGTAGAGCGGGTACTTGAAGTTGCCCATGTCCACACAGTCGCGCAGGGTATCGGTGAACTGCTTGCGGTAGTTCTCCTCCTCGAACCAGGAGTGCAGGAAATCCTCGTCCCTCTGGTTGATGTACTTGGTGCCCCCGCCGGTGCGCCGGTTGATGGTGTCGATGACGATATCGAGGATTGCCTGCCGCAACAGTCGCGCCCGTTCGCTCTCTACCAGCAGCATGGCCAGATTCAGGAAGGCCCGGAAGTCGAAGATGCCGAGTTGAGGGGTCTTGGCGATGTTCCCGAAGTATATTTCGGGAACATCCTGTTCTGAAATAGCCAACTTTAGTTCTTTCAGTCGCTTACCTTTCAATATCTCGTACCCGTTTCGAGCCAGTTCTTCACCATACTGGTTCAAATAATTCTCGACCGTACGCAAGGATACTTCAAAAAAGGCAGCCACCTGATCCTTGAGCACCACGGTCTTTCCCTCGAAGGGAATGCCGGCGATTCGGGTAGCCTTCTCGATTTCCTGCAAGGCGTAGGGATTGTTGAGGATGTTCTGACGGTGGATGGATGAATTGGTTAGGTCTTTACTCATGAGCGCGCCTCTATTTTACCCAATTAGAATTCCCGGACTCAGTTTCGTATGAAATACCCTTTTCAACCGATGTCCTATCGAGAGTGGTTGATTTTTATCTTTCAACTTGCTTGGCAAGTTAATAAATATATAACAAAATGCAACAACATGTCGTGTAGGCAATGAAGCTTGTACTTACTTGCAGAAATACATGATCTGTCATTTCAAGAGTAGCGAGAAAGAATTACCCTCTCGTTTATGAGAAGTATCAGTAATTCCATTCCTTCAAAATGACATGGTTAACAACTCAATTTGGCCCTAGTTTAAATCCTTGCATATCGATAGGTGCCTTTTATATTCATTGCAAGGAACTGTCCTTTTGACGATGCAGATTTCATTTGCTCAAAAACCGTCTCCTGAACATCATAATAGTTGTACATTCCGCCACTTTTAAATTCCACAGTGAGTATTTGACTTGTCTCATCGTATCCAAATCGAGCAATATTTGAAGACTCAGGTGTATCAATCCAGTCCATAGATCAGTCCTCCTTTAACGTATCTACATCACTTGTTGGTGCTGAAAAGTAATGTTCATAATATGGAGTTTGTTTACGCCATTGTCGTATCATTGCTGCATAATCTTGCTTGTCGCGCTTCTGATTCCAACCACCAGGTCCTTCAAAACCATCTTTTTCCAAACTACCTCGAATAGCGACACGTGGATCTGTGCTATCTGGGCGTCTATCTTTTGCTGGAGGCTCAATCAAGGTTCGTACCGGAAGACTTACAGCTTCTCCAACAATAATAGCTTCTCCCGTACGGAGTATTGGAAGCATGTCAAAAAGCCCTTTGAGATTATCCGAAGCAGTGCTTGATATTTGATTTCTGTCTGAATCGTTGGCCAGACGCATAGCAAA
>CAZDNQ010000896.1:0-2137 GCA_964506605.1 uncultured Victivallis sp.
CGTTTCGGATGGCTTCAATTACTGCCCTTGTGCCAAATACAAAATCTTCTTTTTGACATGTAATCAAATGATTAAAAATAAGAAGCCGGGATGGATAAGATATTTATAAAAATGTGATTTGTTTTGGGGGAGGTAATGCGCAATGGGTACAAAGAAGAAAATACTGAGGGCGGCGGTGGAGGAATTCGCAATGAAGGGCTATAACTGCACGACGGTGCGCGATATATGCAGGTGCGCAAGGGTGAATGTCGCCTCAGTCAACTATCACTTCAAAAGCAAGGAATCCCTCTACAGGGAGATGTTTGAATTTCTCTTCAGCGAAACCGATGGGGAGAACGTCCTTGACAAGACATGGAGCGGAGATTTTGCAGAATGGAAGTCCGCGCTGCGCGACTGGATCGAACAGATCATGCTTGACATAGCAGGCGACAATCCTATGAGCCAGTTCAAGGGAATGATATTCACCAGGGAGCTGCTTGAGCCCTCCGGGATATTTCCGAATATCTATGAGACTTTCATGAAGCCGATAATAAAAAGGCTGGCTTCCCATTTCAGGAAAGTTCTTCCTTCAAGGACAAGCGACGACGAAATCTTCATTAGGATTTTTTCGGTGATATCGAACTGTATCTTCTATTTTCACGAGAGGGTTTTCGTCAAGATGATTTTCCCAGGCAGGAATTTCACTTCCGACAACATGGAGAAAATAATTGATATGATTGCCGATGCCGCATGCGTCGGAATCATTTATAAAAGAAGGAGACACTGAAATATGGGCTCAATTGATGGAAAAATTAATCTGAAGCTTATTCTTCCGGCCCTGGCCGCCGCCTGCCTGATTATTTTCCTGTCCGGATGCGGACCTCGCAAGACTGCCGGACCGCCAGTTGCCGACGTCCCGGAAGTATCAGTAATCACCGTAAAGACGGAGGAGGCGGTCCTGACTGCGGAGCTTCCCGGACGCGCGACCGCGTTTCTGGTTGCGGAAGTCCGTCCGCAGGTAGGAGGCATCATCCAGAAGCGATTGTTCGTGGAGGGTGCCGAAGTTAAGGGGGGGGAGCTCCTTTACCAGATAGATCCGTCTCTTTATCAGGCTACCTACGACAGGACCAAGGCTGAACTGGACAAGTCTGAAGCCAAGATAATTTCCGCGAAATCCAAGTATGAAAGATACAAGGTGCTGATCGAATCAAAGGCTATCAGCCAGCAGGATTTCGACAATTCCAAATCTGACTTTTATACAGCCGAGGCGGATATACATGCATGCAAGGCGGCCATGGAGACGGCGAGGATCAACCTTGAATACACGAAGATCGTCGCACCCATTTCAGGACGGATAGGCAAATCAGACATCACAGTTGGAGCGCTGGTCATGGCCAATCACGCCATGTCCCTTGCCACAATCCAGCAGCTTGATCCAATCTATGTTGACGTGACTCAGTCGAGCACCACCCTCCTGCGCCTGAAACAGGAGATATCAAGTGGTCTGATGAAACGCAGCAATGGCGAGGAGGCGAGAGTGAAACTTATTTTGGATAATGGAACCCCCTATCCGCTGGAGGGGATACTGCAGTTCCGCGACGTTACTGTCGATCGCAGCACCGGATCATTTATTCTCAGGATAGTCTTTCCGAATCCTGACAATGTCCTCCTGCCGGGAATGTTTGTGCGTGCAGTGGTGGGAATAGGTATCAAGGAACATGCGATACTGATTCCGCAGCAGGCGGTGTCGCGCAATCAGAAGGGGGAACCAGTGGCGCTGATCGTGGATGCCACAGGCAAGGTCGGGCAGCGGATACTCGGCATTGACAGGGCGATCAGTGATAAATGGCTGGTTTCCACAGGTCTGGCTCCCGGTGACAGGGTGATTGTGGAGGGCATGCAGAAAGTGAGGTCTGGCGTCGAGGTGAAAGAGGTTCCCTTTGTCGACGCTCGAAAACCGGAGCCAGATTCAACAAATGCTGCCCGTCCTGCCGCAGCAACGAAGTGACGGAGGTGTGAGATGCTATCGAAATTTTTTCTGGATCGTCCCGTTTTCGCATGGGTGATCGCCATCGCCATGATGGTGGCCGGCGGACTTGCGATCCGCAATTTGCCAATATCGCAGTATCCTCCCATCGCCCCCCCGTCCATCGCCATC
>CAZDNQ010000897.1:0-2134 GCA_964506605.1 uncultured Victivallis sp.
GAAAATGGCCGAAATTATGTTCGAAACCTTTAACGTTCCTGCACTTTACGTCGCAATGCAAGCAGTGCTCTCCTTATATGCATCTGGTCGAACCACGGGATGTGTCATTGATATCGGTGACGGGGTTTCCCACGTTGTCCCTATCTACGAAGGATTTGCCTTATCTCATGCAATCTCCCGTTTAGACTTAGCCGGACGGGATATCACCACCTATTTACAACGCTTACTCCGACAAAAAGGATATACCTTTACCACCTCTGCAGAAAAAGAAATTGTGCGAGATATCAAAGAAAAATTATGTTATGTCGCTCTCGATCCTGAGAAAGAAATTATGCTTAGCAAGAAAGTGGCAGGTATGGAAAAGGTCTATATGCTCCCTGATGGTGAAACTATTACCGTTGGTGTCGAACGATTCCTTGCCCCTGAAGCCTTCTTCAACCCAAGTGTCATCGGAAAAGAATTGGAACCTTTGGATGATGTCATCTGCAGTGCAATTAAGAACTGTGATGTCGACTTACGACGAGACTTATACGCCAACATTGTCCTCTCAGGTGGGTCCACTATGTATCCAGGCTTGAAAGAACGGTTGACCAAAGAAATCAAAGAACAAATCCCAGAATCTGTGGATGTCAAGATTATTGCTCCTCCAGAGCGTATGTATTCAGTCTGGATTGGTGGTTCTATCTTGTCTTCTTTGAAGACCTTCCAACGCATGTGGGTTACCCGACGAGAATATAAAGAAATGGGACCCCAAGTTATCCACCGATGCTTCTAAGCACGGCCTTTTTTATTTTTTAAATTATTATTATCCCATTCAAACAAACAAATCCTTTTTTTCTTCTCGATCTGATTTTACTACCATGAACCATTCAAATTCTAATTATATTACAGGAATTTTGGTCTGTATAATGGCAGTTGGTTTTACTGGAATTTTCATGGAGCCATTAAATTCAATATCAAGATCTCAAATTCCAGCAGAAAATACTCCTTTGGCAGCAATCTCCTCTGCTTATTATATTTCTCCGACAGGAAATGATAGTGATAGTGGAACTATCAATTCCCCGTGGGCCACTATCGCTCACGCACAAGAATATATTCGTACAATCAACACTGCAATGTCCCAAGATATTGTGGTTTATTTACGCGGTGGAACTTATAATATGAATGAATCGATAAATTTCAATTCCAGCGATAGCGGAACCAATAATTATAAAATAATTTATCAGAATTATCCGAATGAAATCCCGGTGTTGGATGCGGGTAAATCATTGAGCGGGTGGGAATTACATAAAGATAAGATTTGGCGAGTTAAACCAGGAGTTGCAGATTTCCGCCAGTTATATATTCGAACTACCACAGGTAATTATCATAATACTCCCAATCCAAACGCGGATAATATTTCCCAAGAGCCATACGCGGGTACGCCAACATCCTTATCGGTGATGTCCCCCACTTATGATGGGACAACTGATTGGGAACGACGAGCCATTCGCGCAAGAGCAGAAGTACCTGCGAGGAGTTTTGACATCAACGGAGATGGCCATATAGTCTTAGCAACGAAAGGGATCTTTTCTCAAATTGATCAATGGCCTACTCCATTTGCGGGTTTAGATCCCAATGTCGCTCAGAACTATAGTGCGGATCAACGTTATATAAAGCAAATTGAATGTGTTTATCATCTCATGTGGAATCTCCCCCGTGTGCATGCCGAATCATATGGTGAATATTATGGTCAAAATTTACTCCGGATGCAACAACCCGCCTTTTCGTATGCACAAACTAAAGGAGGTACTATGTTAGGACATGAGGGTTCTGGAACAATTCAACCGACATGGATGGAAAATGCTTATATCTTCTTGGATGAACCTGGTGAATGGTTTTATGATCAAGTGTCAGAGTATCTTTTCTATTGGCCTTTGGATCACGAACCGCTTCCTAATACCACTGGAATTGAATTTACGGTCCCAATAATAGAAACGATCTTGAATGTCAGTGGAACACCATTAAATCCTGTAGCCAATATTGAATTCAACGGAATATTATTCAAACACGGCAGTTGGTTACGCCCCGATTATTATGGAGAAGGGCACGTAGATGTACAAGCCAATATCTTAGTGACATCAACCCCACAAGG
>CAZDNQ010000898.1:0-2133 GCA_964506605.1 uncultured Victivallis sp.
CGTAGCGCTCCCAGAACAACTTAATGACAGCTCGGAGAAACTCCTTGCTTTTTACATTTTCAAAAGCTTTTAGGTCAGCATCCTTTAAAAAGCCGTTCAAAATAGACTCTTTCAGGCCATAGGCATAAACTACCTCCGGAAGGAGCTGCTTGTTTACATAAGGCGTTCCTGTATAGTTATAGCAGGCAACAATTGAAGTGCTGTCCGCAAGCATGTTAATCGTGTCACGAAGACTTGTTTTCTGGCCGCTTGCAGCACGTATCTGCTTCTCCAAGTCAGCTCCGAAAAGATGATGGGCTTCATCTACGTAGACGCCAAGTTGTGTAAGGCGACAGAGCTTTTTGAATCGCTGATTATCCATCAGCGATGAATCGTCGAAAACGTCCTCATCTGTATCTTCATCCCCATAAATGGAAGTCAGTATAGACCCCTGTTTAAAAAGCACGTCAGCGGGTTTGTCCTCCTTGCGCTTCTTTTTGACAATGATCTTCTGCGTGTTCGAGATGATGATATTGAAGTCTGTATCGTCTAGAGTATGAAGAGTCGTTCCGCTTTCCTCAAGGAAGTAAAACCTAATATTTGCATCAAGCACTTTGGCATACTCCGGTGGTACGACGAGGGTTTTGTCGAAAGTGATGATCTCACGAAGTGACTCTAGGACGGTTTTGTCCGGCGCAAATACAAGGGCGTTATGGCAGAAGCGTTTGTCCTTTGGATACTTGTTGGCCAGAAGAAACTCATAAAAGATACACGTTGCCATGAGAATTGTTTTCCCAAGTCCCATGGTCAAAGCATAGATATAGTTCGGGTAAACCTCTTTGTATTTCTTCATCTGCTTAAAAAGCAGATCTGTTTGTTTTTCAGAAAACTCATCCCAAAGGAGCATCTGACCGCCTCTTTGGGTCGAGTAATAGGTTCCATCCTGAAATTTGCTTCGGTGGTTTCGCCAGTCATCGAAAATTTCATATAATTGAGCGTTATCCAAAAATTCTTTAATAAAAATATACATCTCCAATGCTTCGAACTGCGGAAGCCGCAGGAAGGCAGATGGATTTTCTTCGCGATCATTATATGCAAGGAATTTTTTCGTCAGATCATTATAGCGAGAGCGAATTTTTCCCCGGTTGTGGATGTAGTAATCACGCAATTGCTCGAAGAATGTAAATTGCTCGTCATAGCTGGCAGTTGGTGGCATCAGCGTTTCACCTCTATTTCCAGAGATTCTGATAGAAGGTCAGTGATCTTCACTTTGATTGTGCCTGCATCATCTGGAATGTCATATATGCCCATGACCATATCTTTCTTGCCGGGCACATCTGTGACCGAAGGCTGCATCACCACTCCGTCATAGTTCCAGTCGATCATGACGGATTCCACAAGTTGTCGCCAATCCTCTACAAATTCCTTCTGGAGAGAAAGTTTTTGCATTAGATTCAATGGATAGAATTCGCGAATGACTATACGGTCTCCTTCAATGGCAAGATCAGCTTCCGCATCACGCTTTAGTTGGAGTTCATTCTCTCGAAGAATATCCCTTATCTCGATATCAAGCTTATATTCGTGGAGTTCTTGCACCAAAGAGGCATTCAAGTCCGGTTCATGGCCCATGCAGACAATCGTAATTCTCTCAACAGGCTGGTTTGGATTCTCTGCTTTCCGCTTCTCATAAGTCGTGTATGGAAGGTTCGCTTTCAGCTCCTCTAAGTCAGCCTTCGTCGCAATTCTGTTGACCGGCATTATCTTAACCATTCGGCCATCCAGTTCTCCGTCCCAAACATTACTTTGGGGAAAAGGTTGGATATATAAAGCTGACATAAGAAGATCTCGCGCTTCTATTGGGTTACGAAAGAAATCATAATTGTTGACATTATACACCTCGAAGCCAGTATATATCCTCCCAGCCACAGCTGTAGACACAGACTCACTGTTACCTTCATCTTCCTCGCTTATTCTATCCGAATCTAGATAATCATTTGTGCCTTCAATTGGTTTTTCACCATTACTGTTAACTGCGTTTTTGTCCGCTAACAAGGTAAGTAAAGACTGCTTTTCCGGTTCAATATTCGTAATAATTGAAAGAAGTCTCTTTGTCGTTGTCTGAATTGCACCAAGGTTGATGTCTGCGCCAATGAA
>CAZDNQ010000899.1:0-2127 GCA_964506605.1 uncultured Victivallis sp.
TAAAAAAGCACTCAATTTATTAAAGTCTGCTTTGCCCAACAACGAAACCGAAATTTATTAATTCCATTAGGAGGGTGGGAGAGTGCTGATTATCAAAATGGCGGATGGCGCGGGATATGTCCCGGCTTACGCTAAAAATAACCAATAATTTAGGAAAACACGAATATGAAGACAATCAATGCCGTGACAGAAAAATCTGTCATGGAGAAAGAGGCGGCAACGCCTGCAACAAGTGTAGAAACAAGTGTCGGACGCCAGTATGCAGTCCATGAAAAGGAACTACGAAGGCTTAGGGATCCCGCGATGCGGGATATGGCGCTGGACGAAGCTAAGAAGCTGAGGCCAGTAGGAAAGAGGCTCACGGCGGCGGCCATTATGATGGCTGTCAACAAGATCAATGCGGAGACCCGCATTGAAACAAAAATACAGGAGGAGAAAAATGAGCAAGCATAAAAAGTCCACATCGGGCAAAGCCCACGAATCACATGCTAGACGTGTCTCAAATATCAAAAATGCTATACTCTATAGTATTAAGGAGGTCAACCATCGGGGCGGCGAAAGCCGTCCTCTTGGGGGAGCACCAAGGAAATGTGAAGTCCTTGACGACAATGGGCAGGCTATGCTCTGCTTCGACCTCGATTCGATGGGCAAGTATGCATTTCGGCCGGTTGGCGGTGAAATCCATTTCATGTTCGAAAAGGACCTGTTCTTTCAATCAAGATCCTTTCTGCAGATGATAGCAATGGTTGCCAGATGGTACAGCGCGCATATGGCGAAGCTCAACTGCTGGACTCCGGAGGGAGTCGACAGAGACTTCTTTTTCGTGAACCTGGGTGTCCTAGTAGACATTGCAAGGGACTTCAGGGGAACTGACGAACTCGTCGAGGCGGCCAATGAAGTTGCCAAGTGGTACGGATTGGAACTCAAGAGTGCCGAAGATGCCTGTCCTATGTCCGCAGCCATCCACTTTCCCGCCTTCAGCTCGATGATGAGCAAGATCATCGGAAGGGAGAAATCATGAAACTGCCAATAAAAATCGGAGACAGGCAGAAAATCATGGTGGCCAATCTCATCAACAAGATGGCTTCCCTTGAAGACTTCCTCCGGGCCCAGGCAGGTCCGCTGGAAGCTGAACTGCTTCCTGGTATAGGAAACGGGGTTTCCGTAAACGGAATGTGCCTGGTCAGGAATCCCCCCGTACCATGGTCAAGGAGGAGCATGGATGCAATGCAGGACGTGCTCTACAGGGATCATGAGATCCCCTATCCGGTAAGTGATTCCATATTCGAAAATGTATTTGAGGACTATGAACCCGAGCCAGGCGACCTCAATAGGACGCATAAGTCCTTGTGGATGGGATGGCCTGACATTACGGCGCAGATGAATCCTGACTGGGAACATTCCCAGGAAGTTGAAGACTTTATGCACATATATGAAAAGAATAAGGAAATCGCGGCTGAGCAATATGGACTAAGCAGCGATCCTGCCGGCGAGACGGAGAAGGCCAGGAAATGCCGCCGCTTCATGGAATTGGATTTCCTGTTGAACTATTTAAAACGGCAGAAATTCTTACTCGAGAACTGCATGAATGAAGTCTCCGACTTCAGTGTTGCATCGGGTGATTATGTTATAGACTTCAAGGCTTTCAAACCTTGCAGGACGCTTGAAGTCGACCGTGTAAGACTCAGTCTGATGAAGAAGTGCGGGCTCTCGATGGAACAGGTAATTGAGGTAGAGGAGAAATCCACTGCCATGCTGGAGCCTAAGCCTGCTTACCTCACCGTTGTAAACAGCCTTCTAGTGGATCCCGACATCACAGTGGGCGCAGATCAACCGTCTTCCGATCCCCTGACTGAAGATTAGCAAAAGCAACTCGAGTCCGCCCGCAAGAAGTGCGTGAAGTACAGGGCCGGTGTTGAAAAGGATCCTGTAGAGCACCGCATTTTCACAAGGGAGAAGGGAATGCGCAAGTATCTGGACTCCAGTCTTGAACCCGGAAAGGAGTTGCACATATGTGTAGTTCCTCTGAAAAATTAGTTTTAGCCGGAATGGAATGGTTTCGCAGATATGTGTCTGCGAGGCCTTCCAATACCGGACTGGGCGGTTGTTGATAGTGCGATTGCAAAA
>CAZDNQ010000900.1:0-2123 GCA_964506605.1 uncultured Victivallis sp.
AAGCTGCAGTTCCACAGGATAGCGCATAGGACGCCTGTGGCCTGGATAAAGATAAGCGATGACGAGAACATCCTGGTCTACCCGAAGCAGGTAACCTTCAAATGCAGGAGGAACGAGACTGTCGGCGAATTCCTGAAACGTTGCAGGACGGCTGGGATTACACAGGACATGTCCAGGAAGATATCCGAGGCCGATGGACGCATATACATATCCGACTACAAGGATATACAGATATAAGATTGGATGGGGTGGAAAATAATTTATATGCAATTCAGTAAAACATGAAAGGAGTTTTCTCATGAAAAGCTATTGCCTTGTTTTGTCACTGCTGCTTTTCACAGTCGGTCTGGAACTGTCTGCCGGCGATGGCGGGGCGCAGAACATCACATCGACGATCAATACTGCGCGGTTCATTCTTTTCGGCGGGACATATACTGTACCTGGAGCAGAGCTTGGAAATGGCGGCAAGACCGGGGATCGCGCTGTAAGCGCAGTGTTCAAGCTAGACACCTATACCGGGAAAACCTGGATCCTGAAAGTTGAGAAGGCTGGAAATTCCACGGCGATACAGTGGATTCCGGTGGAAGATGCCGGGAACATTGCTCCCGACAAGGAAACTTCAAAGAATGATGACGGACAGAAGCAGACATTGAAATCGCTGAAGACTCTTGATGAGTGATGCAGTGCGGCTACTTGTCCGAGAACCTTGAGATGGTCTTGATCACTTTTGGATTGCCCTTGAGTTCCTTTACGGAATCAACCGCGAGCTCTTTTGCGGCGGTGTAGACAATGTCGGGGACAACTTCATCAGAGGTTACCTTGCCGTGCACCGTCTTCTCTTCCTGGAGCGTGAGGATTTTCTTCTCTCCTGGCTCCTGCAGGGTTATAAGGAGGACAAGCGTGTAGGTTTCGGCATGCATGTCCAGTTCCGACTTGAAGACATTGACCTGCATGGTGAACGCATCGATCACTTCGCCGCCGGGCTGGTTGAACGAGGCATATACTGCATTGCTGAAAGTGTCCTTCAGGATCTGCTTCAGAGGATAATGGGCAAGCGAAAAATATCCCAGTTCCCCGACCATGTCGTCAGGACATATGACTTCCACCCTGCATGGGACATTGCTCCTGTGGGCCGCCAGGACGCCTTTCTGCTCAGGCGAGAATTCGGATCCCTGTGATGCGTGTTTGAGATAATACGTAGATCCGCAGCCTGTCATCAGCAGCGATGCCGAGACTATCAGTGCATAGGTGAGAAATCTCATTTTTCAGCTCCTAGCGCGCCGCCGCGCTTGATTTTTACCGCAGTGCCTTCGACCGTGGTCCATATGAATGTTACAATGAAAAGGGAGAAGGTCGTATATTCCTCTGTGACTTCTATGAGCGCGTCCGCATGCTTTGATGCGATGGCGTTGTCACGGGCGTTCTTCGAAGGGGTGTCCGGCATCGTAGGTATGAAGAACCATACCGCACCGGATGAACGTCCGCTCGTAGGACCTATTATGGTGTATGAGTCATCAGAAGTTATCGGAGTGGTCGATGGGGAAATCCCTACGACGCTAGTACACGCCGGAAGGAGGATCAGCAGCAGGAATGGAATGAAGTTCTTTATCATGTCAGTCCACCTTTCCCCTGTTGAATTTAATTGCATCGCCCCGGATGGATATCTTGCTGTAGGTGACTATGGGCAATATTGTTATCCAATAGGACTTGTTCTCCAGCGTGACATTTATAAGCGCATCGGCTCCGTATGCCTGCTTGGCGGTCTGCAGGGCGTCATATGAGCTGCATGTCTTGAGCGGAATCCCAAGTATGGTCACAGCTCCGTCGCTGGCGGACGCATCGGTCTTGATGATGGTGTATGCGTCCTTGGATGTTATTGGAACTGTGGACGGGGCTATCCCCCCGGGCGAGGTCATGCATCCGGCGATAAGCACGCACGCCGAAGCCATCAGGATCAACATGGCAGGATTGAATTTCACTTTTCTTCCATTCTGTTATTGCTGTTAAGTTAATTTCATCCAGTACATAATTCAATTCGACTGGCGATTATTTCGGCATGAAGCGCAGGTTCCTCTTCGTCGACTGGTCGAGCACGTATTTTCCGCCGGTCTTCTTCAGAATCT
>CAZDNQ010000901.1:0-2122 GCA_964506605.1 uncultured Victivallis sp.
CTGAGCTTAATCACATGAATCCCTTCGGCCAGAGGTTTGACATGCATCTTCCCGTCCTTGACAAGCGCCTTGCCATTTTCCGACGGCCCCCAGCCGTTTATGGTGATCGTTTTCAGCTCATATTCGACTTCCCCATCAGGAAGTTTGCAGGCAATCTCGGCATCCTCGTCAGTGAAATAATATTTGACGGGAACAGGTTCCTTCGGAGCGGCAAACAACGAAACCGCAACAAAGATGAATGGAACAATTATAAGGTTTAAATTTTTCACTTTGCCAGGGTAAGCGTGATATTGTCGACAAAACCCACGTATACGGCGCCGGACTCGGTGGGCTGGTGCGCATATCCAATGCGTAGATGGATTGAATCGTATTCCTTAAGTGTGTCAGGAAAGACAAGTTTCACGCTCCTGGTCGTCCACTTGTCTGCTGTGGCTGAAACCTTGCTAACCTCCTCCTGTTTCGCCATTACAGCTCCGGCTTTTGTCAGGGCCAGAAACTCAACAATAGGCGTTGAAAATGCCTTCTCCCCGTTGCGTATGTCCCAGGTCAGGACAAATGTCCGGCCCTTTTCCAGGTCGATTCCCTGAATATTCCTCAAATCAATCCTGGCGCATATGAGTTTGCCTTTTGGGTCGCCTGCCGCCTGGAGGCTCAGGTAGCTGTTTCCCTTTGATGCGAAGGCCGGATCATTCACAACCTTGATGATGTTCTTGTCATTTGGCTGTCCGGCATCCATGGTCGAGACCTGGATGCATACCGGGGCCCAAGGATCGAGCTTGCCTGTCTCGAAGCTTCCGTTGTTCCTCGTGCTGTCGATAAAGACACCGTCCGTCTTTGTTTCCTTTTTGGCATCCTGAGCCATGAGAAATGGCAGTATAGAAACTGCCATGACAAAGCCGGCCACTAACATCAACAATGGTCTTTTCATATCTTTTCTCCTCGGATTAAATTATCTTTAGTGTACCCTCGATTATACTTTACAAATAGCACTACTTGCGATAAAGTGTAATGCAGTTTATCACTTTTCGTATCCATTCCTTATTCGAATCGGAACTCACCCCACATGCCGGGAGCTATGCGTGCCTCAACGGAGAGATCTCCTATCATGAGTGATGAATTGTCACTCCAATATTTCCTGTCAACCGTCCGGGTTCCAGTCTGCTCTGAAATGCAACGCCCGAAGTCTCCGGAAACAGTTCCCTTCTTCGGATCGAGATGTATTGCTGAAAGAGGGATCGAAGCCTCAAGCACAAATCCGTCCCCGCGCCGCTGGACTGCGATCTTCGCATCCGGAACGATGCTGATGCTGTCGATAGTCGTCACCCACCACGGCGATGCGAACTCAGTACGTTTCTTCCTGTCGGCTCCTGACACGGAATAATCGTAGAGTATCGCCCTGACATTATCACCGATCGGTACAAGACTCAGCCTGATGTCGCCAGGTACAGGAGTCTTCCGGTCCTTCGGGGCTTTCGGATCCGTACCGATGAGAATATCAAGAACATCTCCCTTCCTGAACGCGTCCTTCCATTCCTCTTCGGTCGCACCGTTCTTGAAATTTGCGAGTCCCGCAGGCCCGTCATAGGAGATATAGAGGTTCCTGTCATCATACATCATGCTGAATCCGTTGATCCGTTCACCCGGCCACTCGGAAACTTTGCCGTCTATCTGAACATCCTTCGCCTTCTTCACAAGGTACGTCTTTGAATCCGCCTTTTCGTCGATACTGCGCATCATACGCAGATCAAGAGCTTTTTTGCAGTCGTCAGATGTGACCTTGAACGGCGAACCTTCGATGCGCCGGACTTTGTCCAAGCCTTTCTGCTCTACAACCACTGCGGTCGGGCCTCCGGGCGCAACTACATATAGGAAATGTTTTTTTCCGTCGGCACCCACCGAGGACTGGAAGCTTCCTCCGAAGTGTTCTCCGTCCAAAGTCACGCCTTTCAGTTCAGGCTGGGTCGGAACTTTGTTGAAGGACCAGGAATTCCCACGCCTTGCATCGGTGAAACCTTTACCAACATAAAGACCGTCGGCGGTTATAAAATGTGTCGCGCCATAATCAGTTCCGATGCATAGCACCTCCCCGATCTCAGGACTAACGACGGCGGAACCGTAGCAT
>CAZDNQ010000902.1:0-2118 GCA_964506605.1 uncultured Victivallis sp.
TATTGTCCGAGGTTCTGATATGTGAATGCGCCTCTTTCCGTCTGTTCAAGGATCATTCCGTCGAGTTTGTCTCCCCAGGAATACTTTTTGCCGTCGTTGCTGCTGTGTTTGCCATAGTTTGAATACCATTCGCCGAAGGACGGCACCTTGCCCTTGCAGCGGACGAGTTCGGAGCCGTTGGAGTTTCCGAGGATGCCGTCACGTCTTATGCCGACGCCGTTGTCGACTGCCCAGTCGTAGACGGGATTGAAGAGAGGTTCGCCCCATGGGATCAGGAGCCTCGTCTTCTTGAAGGCGTCGAGATGTATCTGTATGTGTTTCTTGAGCCCGTCAGGTGTCAGTTTCACGGAGCTGTTCAAGGTGTATAGATGTCCTTCCCCCCACTGGCCGTAGGAGCGGATGTCGATATAGGAGATGCGGGGATCGCCGTCGTATCTCTTGCCCATGGCGTTGATGAAGTTCGTGATCTTCTCCAGGAAGATCGGGTTGTCCCACTGCTTGAGGGCGACCTGTCCCTTGACCTTCCATCCGTCGTACGTTATCGACGGCACGCCGAGGTCGAAGACCCATTTGGGAGTTGTGTATTTCATGTAGTTATGGAAGCTCTCGCACATGACGCCGAACCCGAACTGTTTTCCGGCGGCATTCCATTCCTGAAGCGCCTTGTCGAGAGGTTCCCAGTTGAACCTGCCTTCTTCAGGCTCGAGGTCGTTCCAGCAGAAGCGGGTGTATGCGGAACTGCAGACGTCGAGTGCGTCCTGGCAGTGTCCCTTCGGCGAACCTCCATAGACCACCCAGCCCTTGCCGGGATTTACGACGGGATTTTCTGAAGCCTTGAATTTCAAGGTTTGGAGATCGTCGTCAGCGTTGGCTCTGAGCGAAGATGAGATTCCAAGAAATGTCAGTCCAGATATTGCGAATGCAATCATGCGGGATGTTATCATGTTAGACTTTCTGGTTTTTATGAAAAACAACGGACGAAATCCTCCCGATGAGGTCGCCCCTTCATACAGTTGAGCGTAACAAACATCATATTGTTTGTAGTTAACGCCCTGGTCGCCTTAGGCGCCGCCAGAGGCGGGTAAACATTCTTGCGTGTTTTTCTTCTTTAAAACACAGCCAATAATGGCTTAACTACAAACAAGTATTTAATACGACAACCTAAATACGATATACCATTCTTCATTCAATATATAACCGTTTATTCCCCTTATTTCGGAAAATATGAATACCAATACAGCAATGCCGCGGCGGCGGTGAAGAACCAGTAGTCGATCGGCATGAATATGAACCAGCGGTGTCCGTGCCAGGGGATGTCCTTTTTTGTGAATTTTTTCAGGCCGTAGTGCGGGTTGAGGACGAACCACAGGAAATCCTCAACGAGCCAGAATGTCATGAGCGAAGCTATGACGCGGGCCTCCATCTTCAGGGTCCATCCGGCGTTCAGGAAGAAGACAAGATGGAATATCAGGATCATGAACGGGAAGACCCAGGCATGGTAGCCGGTCATGGGTCGTCCGCCCCAGAATATGTCGAGGAGCCAGTGCTTCTCGATGCGCCACGTGGGGAGTCCGGCGCCCCAGCCCTGTCCGCCTTCGATGTGTATCTCGACCTTCGCGAAGAAGAACGCGAGCACCAGTATCCATGCTATTAGAAGAAGTAAATCCATTGTAATCAGTGATCAGTTGTCAGTTGTCAGTTGTCAGTTGTCAGTTTTCAGTTTCAAGTTGCGAGTTACTAGTTACAATCCTCAGTATTTCCATTGCGGCCTGCGGTCTGCCGAGTTTTACGGCGTTCCTGCGCATTTCGCAGATTTTCGCCGGATCCTTCAGGAGTTCCGCAAGCTTGAATTCGAGCACGGAGGCGTTGTGCGCCTTCAGAGCGGCGCCGTTCTCAAGAAGGTAGTCGGCATTGCGCTCCTCCTGTCCGGGTATCGGTGAAATGACTATCATAGGCAGCCCCATCGCCAGGCATTCGGAGGTGGTGAGACCGCCTGGCTTGCTGATCGCGATGTCGCTGGCCGCCATGTTCTTCTCGATGGTGGTGGTGAACCCGGTCGGGAATATCTTGCCGGGATACTTCGCTGAAAGCTTCTTCAGGTCTTCGAGCAGCAGCTTG
>CAZDNQ010000903.1:0-2115 GCA_964506605.1 uncultured Victivallis sp.
GACACCGACGGCGACGGATACAACGACTACTACGAAATCAACACCTCGCACACCGACCCCACAAAAGTCGACACCGACGGCGACCTGATCGCCGACAGCGACGAGAGCAGGCTCACCACCAACCCCGTCGCCTTCGACGGCCAGATGAAGAACGCTCAACACAGGGCCAACCTATACAACGAGGGCTTCGAAAGCGACACCGACTATCCCGTCGGCCCGTTCTCAAATTCAGTATGGGGCTCCGCAGCGACATACAGCGGAGACATCCTGGTGGAGAACGTCGGAGCCGCAGCCTATGACGGCGTAAAGGTCGTCACGGTCAAGCAGAACTCAGCCACCCTCAAGGAAAGCACTCTAATAAGCTTCATCGAGAGGAACGACCTTCCTGAGTGGTGGGTCGTTATCTCATACAAGATCCCCCGCGTCAAGCTACCCACAAATGTCGACGAGGCTATGAATATCGGCGGAATTTATTTCACCGTGGACGAGAATGGCTACTTCAACGCCTACAATGGAACCACGGAGCAGTGGATGGCGGACATAAACCAGATCCCGGTCGGCGCATGGATACGCGTCTACATCCACCGCAACCATGCCGCCAAGACTGCGGACGTCTGGCTGGATATCGACAAGTCCGGAACTCCGATCCAGATATTTACAGCTGTCCCGATCGCAGGCCCCGAACTTGACAACTACATCAGGATAAGCATCTCAAGCGCCCAGGAGTTCGACGTGCAGTTCGACCGCATGGACGGCTGGCCTTTCAGCACGCTCCCGCCGTTCTGAAATACAGGTTGAGTCTGAAGAACTATTCTCTCACAAAGGCGCAAAGCCACCAAGAATTAAACAAGTGAATTATATTGAGGGAACCCGATCATCCATCAATCCAGACATCCCATCCGTCCCGATGATTCTTCACAATAAAAACATTCTTTGCGGCAGAGTTTATCCAGGTTCCTAAAAGGATATCGGGATGCCTTTGCGAGAGGATGGAATTGGATTCGAACTTATGGAGCAGGATTGGATTTCTCGAGTAGGAAGCAGCTTGCGGCGACTCCTATTTTCCTCGTCCCGCCGTCAATAGTCACATTTGCGAACTTCGCAATAGTGCCTGTCCCGTATTTCTTCTCCGGAGTTGCCAGGTTGGGAACGACATCGGTATTCGTCGCGAGATTCGCAAGAAGTTCGAACTGCTCGCCTGCATATAGCGAGACGTCATAATCATAATCAACACCTGTCTCATCCGGATTGCTGACGGCGGCTATTGCAACAACACTAATGCCGTTGCCTGCGAGGTTGTCCGCGACGGTATTGTCAATCAGGCCGTTCGCCTTTAGACTGGCGACGACAGCGGACTGCTTCCCGGTGGCGACACGTACAAGCAGCGGGCTGGCGACAAGTCCGGCGGGAACCTTTGTAATCCCATCTGAGGCCTTCGCAGGTCCGTTTCCGACAGCCGCGCCTTCAGTGCCGTAGTAAAGGAGATATAGTCCTGCATCGAGCTTGGATGTTATTTTCACATCGCCTGCTGCCGCAGCAACAGTATTTATCAGCCAGACGTTCTCATAATCGGTATCTATCGGTCCGTTGGTGAAACCACGTCGTGCATTCATGTATTGCTCCAAACCCGCTAGCGCATCAATTGGAGTCAGAGCCCCGGCCTGCGTCTGCAAAGTCGTATCAGGGACGCGGGTTCCGGCCAGATATCCCGAAAAATCAAAAAGCCCCTTGGATTCCCCGGGATTCCTCCGTGTCCTGACAGTCCAGCTCCCTATGTCCAGGGTTGAATCAGGAATGGAGGTGAGATAGAAGTCGTATGTATATTCGCCATCCGCGGCTATCTTCGTGGAGTACGAGAAATTCCCCTTGGCATCGCTCTTTGTCAGCCACTTGGTCAGACCTGTCAGAGGATCCCTTGCTCCGATCACCAGACCTGGAATCCCTGTCCCGGTCTCGTCCTGGATCATCCCCTTGAACGCCGCAGTGAAAGGTACCGTCTGGTCATCCGCCGGCACCGCTGTGAGGAATATTCCCGTGGCACCATAATACGATGCGGAGAACTGGACGTTTACATAACCCGCCGGGCTATTGGCCCCGTAAAGAAGGATATACCAT
>CAZDNQ010000904.1:0-2114 GCA_964506605.1 uncultured Victivallis sp.
CTTCTTACGCCATATATTACTCCTGTCATCGTCACCCATCTCGCCGATGCCGATGCGATACTCGACATCGTGAAAAAGACCGATGTCACCACTCTCCAGCTTCATGGAGGAAGTTCGATTGAGGAGGTCAGGAAGATAGCTGGCTATCTTCCGAAGACCGGGCGTATCATATATGCCGTGCACGTGGTGAAGAAGACAGTTGTTCCTGCGCTTGAGGAGTTATATCCCTACATTGACGCGGTACTGCTCGACAGCTACAACACCATCACCGGCCAGGTTGGCGGGACGGGGCAGGTGCATGACTGGGAACTGAGCGCTGAAGTTGTGAGGAGATCTCCTGTGCCGGTGATACTTGCCGGTGGATTAGACCCTGAAAATGTAGCAGAGGCGGTAAGGTTTGTGAAGCCATACGGCGTAGATGCCAACAGCGGCCTGAAAAACCCCGACGGCAGCAGAAATTCGAAACTCTGCCTTGATTTCGCCCTCAATGCCAGAAAAGCCTGGATGGAGATGGTTGACTCCCATCCTTGAGGGGAGCCGTTGATATCATCCTTTTGCCTGTCTTTCCCTGCTTTCAATCTCTGCAGTTATTTCGGGATACAGCTTCCTTGCGCATTCAGGGCATATGCCGTGGGAGAACGTAGTTGACGAATGCTCCATGAGATAGCTTTCCAGGTTGGCCCAGTAGCCCTTGTCGTCGCGGATCTTCTTGCAGTTTGCGCATATTGGCAGGAGTCCGCTGAGTACCTTCACGTCGGACAGAGCCTTGCGGAGATCCCTGATGAGTTTTTCCCTTTCGGCTTCGGAGTCCTTCCGTTCGACATATTTCCATACCGTATCCATAAGAAGGGTGAGCTGCCGGATGTCGGACTGGTCGTAGTCCGTTTCCTTGTTTGCAACTGCAGATACAGCGACAATCCTGTCGTCCACGAAGACTGGGATCGTTAGAAACCTATACAGCTTGGCATGCCCTTCCGGATATCCTTTCTTCAACGGGTGAGCTGCGGGGAAATTGTTCATGAGGATTGGTTTCCTCTGTCGGACAGCCTCTCCCCATATGCCGGTCTTCTCAAGCTGGTATACGGTCTGGGGATTGGTGATGGAGCATTCATTCATGACATCCTTCGACCAGGTATTGAGGATGAACTCCTTTTTCTCCTCATTGTAATGGTATATGTATCCGATCTTGCTGCTTGTCAGGGAGATTGACTCTTCCAGGGCGAAGTCCAGAAGCTCCTGGACACTTCTCGCCCCGTACTTGGAAATTTTAAGAAGGCTTTCCAGCCGGGCCTCATCAAGCCGGTGTATTTTTTCATCAAGCTTGCGGATCAACGCCTCTCCGATGTGGTTTGACAGCAGTTCAAGGGATTGGATTGCATCAAGCGTGAACTTCCCCTTTTCTTTGGCATTGAGATGAAGAAGACCGATGATGTTTTTAATTTGCCGGATAGGGATAAGGGCCACTGAGCAATATCCGTCATGGATGCATTTATTGCGGGGATGCAGACGCGGATCCGCATCTGGTGGAAGGGACAGGAGTGGAATGGAATCATTGGTCCAGAAACTTCCGCACTGGGTGAAAAGGGAATTGGAAGGATCGGTTTTTCCGGAAATTACCAGGCCGCAGGTGCATTCCAGCTTGACCGTTCCGTCGCCGTTCCTGCATATGCCGCCGCTAGAATCGTGTTCGGTCAGGATATTTTCCTTGAGCAGGAAATCTTCGGAGAAGCCGTTCTGGACAAAGTACGGGAAATCTTCTCCGTTATGCAGGCGAATTCCGACGGCGTCGCAGCCAGTATGCTTCTTTATGGTTCCCATGACGCGCAGGAGGGAATCCCGGAGGTCTACAGGTTCATTCAGTATTTTAAGAACCTCGATGGAAAGGAGGCGGTAGTGTTCGATCTGTTCACGCCGGGCCATTTCCAGGCGCAGCATTTCCTCTGCCTTCTTTCTTTCCGATACCTCCCTTTTCAGCCTTATGTTGGAAAACAGCAGAGTAATGAGAATGACGGCGACGATCGACGGTATCGCGAACATCAGGATTGCCTTAATGTCCGGGCCGCCGGATATGGTCGTCCATTTATCCAATATGACGGCATGTTCCTGTGGAGTTA
>CAZDNQ010000905.1:0-2109 GCA_964506605.1 uncultured Victivallis sp.
CCTTTCGCATTGTAGCTGGAAATGGTAGGATACGAACCCAGTTTCGCAAACAGATCGCAGTCTCCTGAACCGTTCTCCACTTTCGCGACAAGCCTGGACATTCCGGCAGGAACATCTATATAGAATACCTTCTCGCTCTTATATGCTCCTGTCTCTACCTCCGCAGGATCCCCCTTCTTGAATTCAGTGGACGCATCCGCCCTGTAACCCGTCTTCGATGAACTGTAGGCGCTCTCCAGGACGGGGATGTTTGAATCATTGAACGCCTTCACGCAGTACATGTATTTCTGGCCGACAGCTCCTGTGCCGTCATCGAAGAATAGTTGTGCAATATTTTCAGCTCCAAAGACAGGGACCCAAGCCTCACTCGATGACATCCTCCTGTATACAGTGTAGGAAGTCGCCGTGGGAACTTCGCCCCAGGTTATGTTCACCTTGTCCGAGGATCCGTTGCTCACGGATTTGAGAACAGGTGCCGCGACCTTGCTGACTGCGTCCATCGGATATCCGCTGTCTGACAGGCTGAAGTCGCTCGTATATTCGTCCAATCCGTTGACATATTTAGCCTTGATCCAGTAGAAAGTCGTCTCTGAGACTCCTTCATCATAATATTCCGGGCTTGTCACCGGAGAGGCGCTGGTATCATACTGGGCGGCAGTATTGATATCGTTTGTCGCAGAATGCCAGATCTCATATTCCGTCGTTCCATCAACAGCCGTCCAGGTTATCTTCACCTTGTCATAGAATGTCCCGTCGCTTGCGGCGACGCCAGAAGGACCGGCGGTCCTGATCGTGCCGGTGTCAGTCCTGCTATCTGACTTGCCATTGCCGTTCTGCGCCTTCACCCAGTAGCTGTAGGTGGTTCCAGGCTTAGGATCCGCCGCGCCGACATCATCATAGACATAGGTGGTTGTCAAACTGTCATATGGCACCGTGGCCAGCAGATCAAGCTCATTGAAAACGCCAGAAGTGTTCCTGTATATCAGATAGGAGGTAGCTCCGGAGACAGAAGACCAGGTCAGAGTTATCTTATCGAAATATTTCAGCTTCGACGCGGAAAAGGACGACGGTTTGGCGGGCACCCTTGAAACGTATCCTGAATTGGAAGCGCTGAATCCGCTTTTTCCCGCACCGTTGAAGGCCTTTATCCAGTAGAAATATGTGACTGCCGGATCAAGCAGATTGCTGGCTTTCGACAGGTCCTCATAGCTGTTGTCCGAGACAACCGCTATATTCTGCGCCGCTGAGCTCACATTGCTTGTCCCCCTCCAGACCTCGTATGACGCAGCACCTTCGGAAGAAGTCCAGGAAACAAGGATGGAATCCGCATATGTCCCATCGCTTGCCAGCGGAGACGCGGGAACAGGCGGTTTCGCATTGAAACACTTTGCCCTCAGCGAAAGACCGGAATAGTCGGTGTTCGCATAAAGAATGATATCATATGTTCCGGAAGGATCTTCAATCTTCACCGTCTCGTTGTTCGTAGCCTTGACTCCGTAGACCAGCACATTCCCGCCCTGCTCTATGGAAAGATCGCAGTCGCCGGTCCCGCCGCTTGTTTTGATCTCCAGCAGCTTTGCGACAGGCGAAAGCACAGGGACAGTGAACGTATATCTTCGCGAAGCGCCAGCTGAGCCGCTGATGTTGGCCACAGCAGTCCCGTTCACCAAATTCTTCACCGGAGTGCCATCGGCAATCCAGCCCTGCTGTGAATTGCTGAAATCGCTGGATTTATTGTCACCAGCCCCGCTCCTGCTCCTGACCCAGTAATAATAATGCGTCCCCAACTTGGCAGAATCATCATCGGTACTGGTTGATGCGCCTCCAGGGACGTTCTTCACGAACTCCGCAAGCTCGGGGGAATCATCCTTTGAACGGTAGATGTCGTAGGAAACCGCGGCAGCCCCCAGAGGGCCGATCTCCCAGACTAGATGGACCATGCCTGCCAAGTCGTCGGAAGCCGAAATAAGATTTGGCCGCTCGGGAACATCGTTCAGCACGCTGATATTGAGATCCACGGAGTTGAACACGGCATATCCATAGATCAGGACGTACCAGTCGGTCACCTGTGGATTCAGTACTGTTATGCTTTCCGATATTGTCGGGCCG
>CAZDNQ010000906.1:0-2106 GCA_964506605.1 uncultured Victivallis sp.
CTGATCGCCGTTGACGTCCAGATTGAGATTTTTTGGGTCTACTCCCGGAATCTCCGCCTTGATTACGATCTCCTCGCTGTTGGACCAGATGTTCACCGGAGGAAAATCCTCCCTGTGGTCGGCGTAGTTCTCAAAGAGGCGGTTTATTTCGCCCTGAAGATTCCTGACGCCTTCGAACTGTGACCATGCTGGACTGTTTAATTCAGACCAAAACATACTTGCACCTCCTTTTTTATTTATTTTGTTCTGGCCGGCGTTTTAGCAAAACGCATGCCAAGTGATTTTAAATAAGTTGCAAGAGCCTAATGATAAACAAGAAGTGAAATGGGAAATTTGCAGGGATGGATTTATTCGGCGTGTCAGATTGACACATTGAAATTTTCAGCCGCCTGAAAATTTGTCACAATCATAATTGTTGGAATCTTGATAGTGGATTTAAGGAACCTTTGACATCCAATATTGTCTAATATGGCAGATGAGAAAAGGATTATTAAAGGAGGTTCACCATGGAAACAAGGGATATAAACGGGAAAATCTTGAAAGTGATCGTCATTACTCTTGCAGCAGCGGTACTGGTACAGGGATATTTCCTTGTGAAGATGTATCTGGGACAGAACAGGGAGGCGGCCTCTTCAGGTATGGCGTTGCAGGCATCAACCGTACAAAGTATAAGCCCACCGGCCCGTATGCAGTCAATCCTGCCTCCTGTAGGCGCGCCGGCGCAGCCTGCAAATCCTGGAACGGCGGCAATGCCTCAATCTCCGGCGCAGTCTTTGAACCAGATCACTCCGTTCGATGAATTCTTTGCGGGCAACGATCCGTTCGAGCACATGCAGCAGATGAGGGAGGAGATGGACAGGATGATGTCGGGTTCGTTCAACACTTCCGGTTTGTTTGGAGGTTTTGACTTCGGTGCGATGAACGGAATTTCAACAGGAGCAAAGGTTACTGAGGACAAGGACTGCTATCTTGTCAGGATGAAAATACCAGGACTGGACAAGTCTGATATCAAGACTGAAGTCAACGACGACATGCTGACCGTCAGCGGAACGCAGAAGGAGGATCTGCAGAACAAGCAAGGAAACAGGGTCGTCTCGTCTAGACATAATGAGCAGAGCTTCCAGACGTCGTTCAGCCTGCCACGCAAGGTGAAGGCGGATGATGTGAAGGTCGAATATGAGAAGGATATCCTGACGATAAGGATTCCAAAAGCCTGAAGCGTCTAGGCTCTCGAGAACCCTGCCGCTGGAATCCAGTGATAGGAATTATTTCAGTAATTCCCCTCTTTCCTCCAGACATCCAGGATCATCTCGTAGCGCGACAGCTGCATGCCGGTGTAGACGCAGTTGCTGGTCGAGAAGATATAACCTCCGTCTGGCATTCCGTGCTTCAGGGCGTAGCGAGCGGAATTCCTGGCTTCTTCATCAGTGCCGGTCTGGAGAAGGCCGCAGTTGACATTGCCGATCAGGCAGACTTTGTCGCCATAGAGCTTTTTCACTTCGGCCATATCGACGCCTGCCTGCGGGTCCAGGGAATGCAGCGCGTGCGGATTTGCGCCTACAAGTTGGTCTATGATCGGCATGATGTTGCCGTCGGTATGTTTGATGGTGTAGTATCCCATGTCACGGTAGCCCTTGATGAGTTTTGCCAGATACGGCGTGACAAATTCCGCGAACTGGTCGGGACTGAAGAAAGGCCCCGTGTTCAGGCAGTAGTCGCTGCATAGGGCGAAGCCGTCGATTCCACCCTTGCGTTTCAGCTTCTGCCCGCGCTCAAGGGCTTCATTGACCATGCGGTCGGCATCCTTTTTCAGGACATCGGGCTCATCCACGATACGGTATGAGAAGTCCACCATGTGGTTGCCATCCGGGATCCCGTATGTGGCGTCGCCATGGAGCATGAGGAAATATTTGTCTCCGGACTTCTCGCGGATGATATCGACAAGGAGTTCGATTTCGTCGAGCTTCCAGGGATTTGGATGGATGAATATGGCGTCATGCTCGTATTTCTCTGCGGTCATTATGTAAAGGTCTGCGATCTCGTTGCGGTGGAGCTGCCGTTCCTTCTCCTCCATCTGGTCCCATTGGCTGTAGTTCCTTTGGGACG
>CAZDNQ010000907.1:0-2105 GCA_964506605.1 uncultured Victivallis sp.
GCCAACCCGGAGGACAGCGAAGCCTACAGTTTTCCGCCTGAAAAAATTGTCGAAGCCGCAGTCAAGCACAAATGCGAGACGATATCATATACATATACTGATCCGGTTGTCTTCTACGAATATGTGCTGGACACTGCGAAGCTCGCAAGGGAGAAGAAGATCAGGAGCGTGCTGGTGACGGCGGGATACATAAACACCGAGCCATGGAAGAAACTGCTCAAGCATGTCGACGTGGCGAGGATAGATCTCAAAGGGATGACGGAGGATTTCTACAGGAAGGTCCCCCGCGCCACGCTTAAGCCGGTGCTTGATGCTATTGTGACAGCAAAGGAATCGGGCGTCCACATCGAGATAATCAACCTCCTCATCCCGACCTTGAACGACAGCACTGACGACATCACGAAGCTTGTCAGATGGATTGTGAAGAATGTCGGTCCTGAGACGCCGCTGCATTTCTCGCGGTTCTTCCCGATATACAAGATGAAGAATCTGCCGCCGACCCCTCTTGAAACCCTCGATGCCGCCAGGAAGATCGCCATGGACGAGGGGCTCAGCTACGTCTACATCGGCAACATAGCCAGCAAGGAGGGGCAGAACACATATTGTCCCAAGTGCAGGAAGCTGCTGGTCGAGAGGAGCGGATATACGGTGCTGCAGAACAATCTCAAGGATGGCAGATGCTCATGCGGCAGGGAGATATACGGCGTATGGAAATGAACCGGAGAAGCTTCATCAAGTATATTCTTGTTTTTTCAGCCGCATCGGCCGCAGGATGGCTTTTGCTCAAAAAAACAGGCAGTAATATGGAGCCGGCTGTTGGAAGAATAATAAAATATCCCGGAAGGATCAGGCCGGAAGGCGATGAGATCGTCCGGCAGGGCAGCTGGGCCGGATGATTGAAGTAGCGCAGGCATTCCTGGCTGCGGCTTGATTTCATTGGTGTAGAATAATTATGAACTGCAGACAGGAATGTCTGCGTTACCCAGGGGGCGCATGATGAGGAGCTCAATCTTATGTATTGCATTATTCATGTCATTTGTTTTTTTCAGTTTCGCTGAAACGGAAAAAAACTTCAAATCCACTCTTGCAGGCAGATGGTATCCGGCGGACAAGGCGGAGCTGACTTCGCTGCTTGACGGGCTTTATGCCAAGGCCGAGGCGAAGGAGGTCAAGGACGTGATCGCCCTGATCCAGCCCCATGCCGGTTACCAGTATTCCGGAAAGACGGCATTCTGCGGGATCAAATCTCTCGGGAGGGACTACAAGAGGATCGTGATATTGGGTCCGACGCACAGCACCAGCATGCGCAACCTCTACAGCGTCCCGAAATATGACAGCTTCGAGACTCCACTGGGCAAGCTAACCATGGACACGGAATTCATTGACAAGCTTCTCCTTGAGCCGATGTTCAAGAATATTCCCGGGGCTTTGACGAACGAACACAGCGTCCAGATCCAGGTCCCGCTTATGCAATATTCGTACAAAATCAGACGACAGATGGCAGAGGACGGAGGACAGACTGCCGGCAACGGACGACCGACGACTGGTAACTTTCCCAAGATCGTCTTCATCATCGCCGGGCAGTGCTCCCCTGAGACAGTGAAGGATGCGGGAAAGATCCTGTCGGGGCTCATGGACAATGACACGCTCCTGCTGGTCAGTTCCGACTTCACCCACTATGGCGCAAACTACGACTATGTGCCTTTCAAGGACAAGATTCCGGAGAAGCTCAAGGAGCTTGACATGGGCGCATATGCGACGATCGAAAAGAAGAATGCCGACGCTTTCCTGGAATACAAAAACAAGACTGATGACACGATCTGCGGTTTCATCCCGATCGCCACGGCGCTGACGATGCTGCCTGCGGATTCCTCCTGTACGAAGGTGGATTACACGACTTCAGGGGAACTTGTCGGCGACTATGCCAATTCCGTCAGCTATTTCTCCATAGTCTTTGCCGGGAAATGGGTTTCTGCGGACAAGCCGAAGGAAGTTGAAAAGGGGTTGACCGCCGACGAGAAGTCGAAGCTTCTGGTTCTGGCGAGAAAGACAATCACCTGGTATCTGGAGAAGGGGGAGATTCCTTCAGCGGAGGAGCTTGGGAT
>CAZDNQ010000908.1:0-2103 GCA_964506605.1 uncultured Victivallis sp.
CACTACGCGCTCGAACATCTATGAGAGCTACAAGAGCATGGTTCTCTACGAGGCGATAAAGAATTCGGCGGAAAGCGGGAAGATGGAGGAGATCTCCTATGAAAAGATTTGATTGTGGTTTTTTCGATGGAATATGTTTGTAGTTAATCCCGTAAGGGATGTTCTCAATCCATATATGTCTTGCGATATTGACTAGGGGATAATTTTAAAATAAACGGGCAGAATTAGCTGGCGGGTTGAAACCCGCCCTACTTAAGAGGTGATTCATGAAAATTGACTTCCATGGGAAATTGTCGGATGTGAAGACGATACGGGCCGGATTCATAGGCTGCGGATCCCATTCGTTCAGGAACATCTACCCGGTGTTCCAGTTCGTGCCGTTGGAACTGGCCGCGGTATGCGATCTTTCAATTGAAAAGGCGGAAGCCTACAGGAGGCAGTTCGGGGCGGGAAAGGCATATTCCGACTACAGGGAAATGCTGAAGAAGGAGAAGCTGGATGCTGTATTTGTCGTAACCGGATATGATGCGAAGGGGCGTCCGATGTATCCGAAGATCGCCTGCGACTGCATGGAGGCGGGATGCCATGTCTGGATGGAGAAGCCGCCGGCGGCGACATGTGCTGAAATCGAAAAGATGAAGAAGATTTCGAAGAAGACAGGGAAAAATGTCCTTGTCGGCCTCAAGAAGATGTTTTTCCCGTCGTCGCGCAAGGCGAAGCAGCTCATGGCTTCGGCTGATTTCGGAAAGGCGAACCTGCTGACGATCCAATATCCGCAGTACGTTCCGACAGTGGACGAGTTCGAGGCCTGGGAGAAGGGGGCTGACAGGGCGGCGGTGAGTTTTCTGGACCATCTCTGCCATCCGGCATCGCTGCTGGTCTATCTGTTCGGGATGCCGTCGACCTTGTTCTACCAGAGGACAGCCGCAGGTTCAGGGATAGCGCTGTTTGGATATGATGACGGGCGGACGGCGTCCATCACGTTCACGCACGGCGCGTCGATGAACTGCGGGATGGAGCGGACGATGATCGTGTCTGACAAGGCCCGCCATATAGTCGTAGACAACAACATCCGCGTATTCTATCATAGGAATCCGCCGCTCGGCTATGGCGACAATCCGGATTATTTCAAAGGTGCGGCGGAGGAGACGTCGAGCGTCTGGGAGCCTGAATTCTCGCTTGGACAGCTGTACAACAAGGGAAGCTTCCTGCTTGGATATTATGACGAGGTGAGCGAGTTTGTGAAATCAGTGCTGGAATCCAGGAGGAATGATCTTGGAACACTTGACGATGCATTGGCCGTTACGAGGATCTTCGAGGCGTTCAAGGAAGGTCCGGGGAAACTCATAAATATTTGAATATTGAGCGCCGGCATATCGGCCTGTCTCCCAGACTCATGCCGTCTTAGGAGTATGGCGCGCCCGGCTGGAGTTGAACCAGCGACCCTTTGCTTCGGAGGCAAATACTCTATCCAACTGAGCTACGGGCGCTTTTATGCCAAGTCTTTTAGAATACAGGGAATATCCGATATTTCAACTTTGTCTCTCTGCGCCTCTGTGCCTTTGTGAGAGAATATCGTATTCCCGGGGTCAGTTATTTCGAGGGGGTGTCCTTGTCCGTCACGAGGTTCAGCCTTGGATAGTAGAGCGGGAAGTTTTCTGTCTTTGAGAATATCCCTTCCTCGGAGCCGTCGTTGTCCCTGAACTGGAAATAGAATGCGATATCCCCCCTGTATGGCCTGGATTTGATCTTCCTCATGTTCCCGATATTGAAGTGTATTATGTTCTTCAAGGGGATCATCATTTCGAAGAAGCAGAAGTCTCCGGAAGGCGACATCGAATAGTTGAACTTGAATTTTGACCCTGATTTGTCGCCTAAGTCACCAGTGAATCCGGAGAGCTGGAGGTTGTCGTTCCTGAAACATGCGAGACTTCCCGGAATGAAGGCGAAGGATATCCTGCTGTCAAATCCGTCCTTCCCGATTTTGGAAAGCAGCTTCTCGTCCTTGATGACGCCTGTAAAGTAGAGGTCTGCGCCGGGATCCGGGATGCCGAACTTGTCGGCCTTTGTGAAGCATGAATAGATCATGTTCTTTCCTGCAGG
>CAZDNQ010000909.1:0-2088 GCA_964506605.1 uncultured Victivallis sp.
GAGGTGCACGAGAACAAAATCTGTGGCGTCACGGCCCTGACCGAAAAATTTCTCCGCGACCGCTTCGGCATTCGCATCATTGATAAGAAATGTCGGAAATCCAAACCGCGTCTGAAGGAGCTGCCGGACCTGCAAATTACGAATCGCCGGAAAATTCGGAATGCTGAGTACAACACCTTCTTCAGAATTGATGAGTCCAGGCGAACTTAACCCAATGCCTATCACATGAATACCATGATGTCGTTTCAGAAGATCTTCTATGATCTCGACGACTTTCCCGAATTCTTTCCGCATGGACCCGTGCGGATCAACGACCCGTTCCATATGATCGAGGATACCTCCCCCAAGATCCATGATCGCCACCCGGACAAATGACCATGAAAAATCGACGGCTACGATGTATCGGGAGCGACCGTTGAAATGCAGAACGATGGGCTTGCGCCCAACGCCGGAACTCAGTCCGGGAGATTCTGTAACAACACCCTGATCAACCAGGAACGACACAATACGCGAGACCGTTGGCGCTGTCAGCCCCGTCAGACGGACAAGATCCGCTCGTGAAACATCGCTGGTTTCATGAACCGTTCTCAGGATGCTGGAAGTATTTTCTGTTTTTATGCTCGTTTGATTTTTGCCGATGTATTTCGTTGTGCCCGCCTTTTTAGCCATGGTTTCTCCTCATGACGGCATCCAGTGATTCTTCCTCAAAAAGTATAGCAAAAATCAACGGGAGTCACATACGGCAGAATGCAGACTCTTATTCCTGAAGGCTTCGGCCCTGTCCTCAAGCCGTTTGTGTGAATCGACAGTCAGCTTGTAAACAGCACAAATCAACGTACAATTCATGTGATAACCTTTGATCGATACAGAACGAGGAGCATTACATGCCAGATACGATAGACGAAATTCGTACAACCCTTGAGCAACGACTGAAGGATGCTCACACCTTGCAGGATATGCGGGCTCTGCAGGTAGAATATCTTGGAAAAAAGGGAAACGTCACAGCTCTGCTGAAAAAAATCGCGACGCTTCCTGTCGAAAAGCGTAAGGAATTCGGTCAGGAAATCAATACGCTCAAACAGTGGGTTGCACAATCCATTGAGGAGAGAATCGCCGTCTTTTCATCACCTGTGCACCAGTACAATATCGATTTCTCGCTGCCCGGGCGCATCATGCCGGAAGGCCGCAAGCATATTCTGTCACAGGTAGAGGAAGAGGTCGAATCAGTTTTCCTTTCCATGGGATTTGACGTCGAGGAAGGACCGGAGATCGAGCAGGAATATTACAACTTCGAAGCTCTTAATATCCCGGCTGACCATCCGGCACGCGATATGCAGGATACGTTCTATCTTGCCCCCGGTATGCTCCTTCGCACCCATACCTCTCCCATCCAGGTACGCACCATGAAGCGGGAAAAGCCTCCGATCCGCATGGTCGCTACAGGCCGTTGTTATCGGCGGGATGCTGTCGATGCAAGTCACACACCGGTCTTCACTCAGGTGGAAGGGCTTGTCGTTGATAAGGGCATTACGTTCGCCGACCTCAAGGGCGTCCTCCAGGAATTTGTCCGTGGAATCTTCGGGACCTCAACAAATGTCAAGCTCCTGCCTTCTTTCTTCCCCTTCGTTGAGCCGGGAGCCGAAACGGCGATCTCGTGCCCCATCTGCAGTGGAAAGGGCTGCCCGACCTGCAAGAATTCAGGCTGGATTGAAATGGGCGGCTCCGGAATGGTCCACCAGAACGTCCTCCGTGGAGTCGGATATGACACTGACATCTACCAGGGCTTCGCCTTCGGCTGGGGAATCGAGAGGATTGCAATGATCAAGTACGGTATCCGCGATATCCGCATGTTCTATGATAATGACCAGGATTTCCTTGGCCAGTTCTGAGGTATCTGAATGAAAATAAAACTGTCTGCGCTGCACGATGCCATTGATTTTGACTACACACCGGAAGAACTGGTCACCAAGCTTGGCGATGTCGGGATAGAAATCGAGGCGGTTGAAAGAACAGCTGTCCAGTTCAGCAACATTTTCGTTGCCCGTGTCCTGCATACGGAGCCGCATCCGACCCATCACAAATTGCAGC
>CAZDNQ010000910.1:0-2087 GCA_964506605.1 uncultured Victivallis sp.
CCGTGGGGCGAGTTCCAGAGGCCCTCCCTGACAAGTGTGATACAGCCCATCAACGAGATCGGGCTCAAGGCGTTCGAAGTCGCCGAAAGGATATTCAATGGCGAGAAGGTTGAAGATGTGGCAAAGCTCGAGCCGGAGATCGTCGCCAGGGAATCCACGAACTTCGGTGGCGGACTGAAAAAGGCTTGTAACTCGTAACTGATTACTGATTACTGATTACTGATTACTGATTACTCGGGATTTGAATTGTTGGAGTTCACGGCTTTAGCGTGTCTTACTAATAGTCTCGAAATAGAATGGAGTTTTAAAATAACGGAGGGCGGGTTTTCTTACCCGCCAAATATAGAGTACCGCGGGTTGGAAAACCCGCGCTCCGTTGAAGAGGAAATTCATCGATACTATTATGAGACGATTAGTAATTGTGAATGATGTCAGGATTTCCCATGTTGATTTTCAGCTGGGCATCCATTCATCCAATAATATAGAAGAAATAAAATAGGGACGGGGAGGATTTGATGAAAACCAGGTTTGTTTCCTTTTTTGCCGCCGCATTGATCATGGCGCTTGTCAACTTTACGGGCGGCGCCCAGAACGCCGCCGAGATGAAGACTGCGAAACTCGCAGACTGGTGCACGGCGACATATCCGGCCTCCATGAAACTCGGAGACACCCTCAATGTGAAGCTTGAGCTGAAAGGGGTCAAGGCCCCGAACAAGATCAGCGCGCATCTCCATGCCAAGAAGGCTGATGGTGCTTTTGGCGGCATGTACGGCTATGCCCCGCCGCAGGACGTCAAGGGCGACGGCGCATACACGTTCAAGTACAAGCTTGCTCCGAAGGAGGGGATGGCGTCATTCCATCTCCTCGTGTTCCTGGCGCCCGACGGCGACTGGAAGAACAAGACCGCTGAAGCCATAGGCCCTGACATGGTGCTCGACTCCAAGACGGCAGACGGCCGCGACATGAAGGAGATCACGGACAAGATCGCGGCGATGGAGTTCAGGAAGAGCTGGATGCATGTCGACGCTGAACCGGACAGGAAATGCTACGAGGGCGATGAGTGGACTGTCAAGATCGACTATTACCTTGATCCTTCCGAGGACACTGGATCCACCAGCATAAAGTTCATGGCGGTCGGACCGTGGATCGACAATCCGGACGGAAAATATACTAAGGCCAGGGCGCACAACGGATACGGGATAAGCTTCGACCAGGATGTGAAGCCGGGAAAGGGGACACTGGAGAAGAAGTTGAAGATCCCGAAGGCCTTCGAGTTCAACAGCATCCTCTGCATAGCGAAGTTCAGGAGCGACGAAGGCGGCGACTGGCCATGGGAGATAAGGACCGCCGGTCCGGATTTCAAGGCGAAGGAGAAATCCTATGAGCTTGATACGGACATGCCCGGAAATCTTTTTACATATGATGAACCGGTGAAGATAAACGCGGTTGTCAGGGATGCTTCGTCGGCAGGCTCTGGAAAGCAGATCTCATGGAAGGCGACAGATGCAAAGGGCGGCGAAGTGGCGTCAGGAAAGGTGCCGTTCAAGGTTGAGAAGGAAGGGCAGAAGGTGCCAATCGAGATAAAGACGGATAAGCGCGGCGTATTCCTTGTCGAGACGGAAGTAGAAGGCTGGGGGAAGCGTAACATCTATGTGGCAAGGATCCCCGATGTGCTGGCGGTGACGGGCGGCAGGGAGACGAAGTTCGGCATGACAGGATATGGCAGGATGAACGCCTCCGACGTCGATGAAGTTGCGGCCGCGAGCTCAAAGCTCGGTTTTACAGCATGCAGGATATTCATGTCTCTCAAGGACAGCGCGCCGGCTAAAGGCGATCTGCGGGTCGACGGCTATGACAGGATGATCGACGGGTTGAACAAAAAGGGCATCAGGCCATGGATTTGCATCACATCTCTTCCCGCCTGGATGCAGAGCGGCAAGGCGTGCAACCAGGGATATTTCCCGGTGCCGTTCGAAGAGGACGCCTGGCGCGATACGGTCAAGGCTCTTTCGGAGAGATGGAAGGGGAGGATAATCGGGTTCGAGTGGCTGAACGAGATAGTGCCCGGCGAGAAATCCAAGGATCCG
>CAZDNQ010000911.1:0-2072 GCA_964506605.1 uncultured Victivallis sp.
CCTTTGCATCCTCGCAAATACCATCAAAATTCATTTCAGGATAATAATTATCGGCGGTCACTCCTGTGTCCTTCACCGTCTCAGGCAACGACAATGGGACATACGCGAGATGCACCATGACGATAACCGGCTTCTCCGTCTCCAAGGAAGTGCAGGATTCTCTTTTCGAACCATTCGCCCTGCCTCTTGCCAACGTCGGGACAGGACTGGCTTTTTCCGTGGTGAAGAACCTCATCGAAAACAACAAGGGCAGGGTCAGCGCCGTCTCCAATCCTGAAGAGAACAAGACAGTCCTGGAACTTGACTTCCTGTCGGCTGCCAGCATGAAGAGAACATAGAGCATGAACAAATCTGTTATATTTCTGGCGGATGGAATGGCCGATGAACCGCTTAACGAGCTGGGCGGAAAAACTCCCCTGGAAGCCGTAGATACGCCATTCATGGATTCAATCGCCGCGAAAGGCGCCAGCGGGACGTTCCTCACGCTTCCCAAAGGTTTCCCCACCTCCTCCGATGTCGCGAACATGTCCGTGCTCGGATATGATCTCGCAAAATCCTATACCGGACGCGGTCCGCTCGAGGCGGCAAGCATGGGTGTCTCACTCGGAAACGCCGACATTGCATTCCGCTGCAATCTTGTAGAGGTGTCAGACGGCATCCTCCAGGACTATTCCGCAGGGCATATCGACACTGGAAGATCAAAGAAGATAATGTCCGATCTCCAGGAAATCTTCGGAAACGAAAAGGTGTCGTTCCACGCAGGCGTAAGCTACAGGAACCTTGTCGTCCTACATGGAAAGGAATTTTCCGAAAAAGTGATGTTCCACAAGCCTGATTCATCGCAGGGCGAAAAACTCACCGCGCTGGAACTGGAACCGGGCGACTCCTCCGCCGAATCCGCCCATACTGTCAGCTTCCTGAAAGATCTGATAGCCATGACATCTCCATATCTGGCCAGGCACGAGCTCAACAAGGACGCCGAACATCCCGCGAACATGATATGGCCGTGGAGCCCCGGCCGCAAGCCGGCGCTGCAGCCGTTCTCCAGGAAATATGCAGGCGCCAGGGGCGCAGTCATCAGCGCAGTCGATGTCATCTTCGGCCTTGCGATCTCCGCAGGGATGGACATCATCAGGGTTCCAGGCGCGACCGGATTCGTCGACACGAACTACAAGGGCAAGGCGGATGCGGCAATCAAGGCGCTTGAAGACCATGACTTCATATATCTCCATGTCGAGGCGATCGACGAATGCTCGCACATGGGGGATCTCAAGCTGAAGATGCAGGCGATAAAGGATTTTGACTCCAGGATAGTCGGACCTGTAATGTCGGCGTTGAAGAGCAAGGACGTGACATTCGCCGTCCTTCCTGATCATCCGGTGCCGGTAAAGCTGCGCAAGCATACGCGCACACCTGTGCCGTTCGCCATCTGCGGCGGACGCATAAGGCCTGATTCGCTGAAGGTATATTCCGAGACGCTGGCGCCAGGCGGGGGCCTCGGTCACCTGAAAGGCGACGAACTGATGAGACTGGTCTTGAACATCACCTGAGCTCCCACCGCCTTAACCCTATTTGCTGTGCCTGACTATTCTTCCCTCGATCATGTAGATGACGTCCTCGGAGATGTTCGTGGCGTAGTCGCCTATGCGCTCAAGCTGCCGTGACACGCCCAGCACATGCAGGAGATATGCCGTCCTCGCCGGATCATTTTCAATCATCTCCCTGATCTCACGATACATGTTCCTGTTGAGGGCGTCGACCTCGTCATCCATGGTGCCGACCTCGCGTGCGAGTTTCGCATCGATCTCAATGAACGCGTCCAGGCTCTTCTTGAGCATGGCAAGAGTGGCTTCGATCATCTTGTCGATGGAATCAGGCATGAAATCATCCTTCTCCCGCGAGATTGACTTCGCCCTCTGCGCGATGTTCACCGCGAGATCGCCAATCCTCTCAAGATCATTGTTGATCTTCAGGCATACGACGACATAGCGCAGGTCCGTGGCGACAGGCTGGTGCAGCGCAAGTATCTTCAGGCACTCCTCCTCAAGCGTATTCTCCAGCCGATCTATATG
>CAZDNQ010000912.1:0-2071 GCA_964506605.1 uncultured Victivallis sp.
GGCATACGATCATTTTGGCATCAGGTATCTTAGAGCGGATCATCTTAACGTGGGCGGCGACCGTGGCGGCATAGTCCGCACCTGGCATGTCCCATCGCTCGTTGTCCATCTCCCAGGCCGCTACTGTGTCCTTGTAGCCTTTGGATATCACGTAGTCGACGAGAGTGGCGTTGTTCGCCACGATCCTGTCGAGGTTCTCCTGGCTGAACGTGCCTACCTCAAGCGGATTCTCCCTGCTCATCCGTTCTTCAGGAAGGGTCTTCATGTAGATGAAGTCCTTGCCGTCGAACATCGCCACGCAGTTCAGCTGGATGATAATCCTGTTTCCATTCTTCCTGCACGCCTCGAGCATGTCCTGGAGCTTGATCACATATGGGGCGGGCTTGTCCTTGCCCTTGTATATCCATTTGATGATGGTCCCGTAGCTGCCGCCTTTCTTGGCGAGAGCCGGATACCAGTCATCTATTCCATATGGCCAGAACGAGAAGGATCCGTCGAAACCATGTGGGAATCTCAGTATGCCTCCTATGGAATTGATTTCGGGGGCAAAGCCCGGCAGTGACATGCTTTCAACTCCGCCTCGCCCGCCGGAATAGTTGCCTGCGGCCGAAAAGGCGTCCCTGCCGAAAGTCCTGTCCTGTTTCACCACTACGCGGGCAGGTATCTGGTCCTTGTCCGGCGGACTCTTGCGGAAATCTCCGGCATTGTCCCTTTCGAAAGCGCTGGCAATCATCCTTTTCCCGATGTCCCCGATGTCATCTGAAACCAGGGTGACAGCTATAATTCCAGGGACCGGATCATTTCCTCCGGAGATGAAGCTGACTGAACTGACAACTTTATCCGGGCTGGGATTTATCCAGCGGAGAGCATAGACTCCGACAATTCCCCTGGCGCTGTTCTCGCTCTTCACGTTCATAAAGATGGAGGCGTTCGGATCGGAAGCCTCCTGCAGGGACCACCAGTCCTGTATGTGAGTGTTCGTAATCACCGGGACCGAGACTTCCTTGCCATCGTCGTATGTGATCTTGTATCGCATCGCCTCGATGCCTTCCTTGCCAGCCCATGCCGCGGCATGGAGGAAGACGATGGAATCAAGCTTCTTCCCGACAGCTATAGGACCTACTTCCTTCGGGAAGAAATCTTTCTTCTTGGAATAAAGCATGACGCAGCTTTTCCCGTTGCTGGCGTCGGGATTGATGATGTCGAACGGTATGGTGTGGAGGATCTGTTTCCCGATGGGGATATTCCTCATGTCGTTGTTCCCCTGGTCCGTCCATCCGCCCTGCCTGTCTCCATCGGTCTCGTCCTTGAACCCCATGTTTGCGTACGGCCGGAGATCCAGACATTGGAATTTTGAAGAATCAATACTGGGATATTCCAAGCTTACATCTTCGACCGTGAGAGAACCCCTTCCTGTCGCGGTGTTCCGGCATTGCGCTATCAGGTAGGTGGGACGGTCCCATGTCTTGCGTGAAAGCTCGGAAGAGGGCATTGTCTGGGAAAAGTCCGAATCCTTTATCATCGCTCCGAAGGATTTCTCATCTATTTTAAGTGAAACTGAAATCCTTCCAGTTTTTGCCGGCAGTACGACCGGAGATGTCACCCATGGGACATTCCCCCACTGGTCCCCGCGGGCTTCCTCCCTGTCGCCGAGTCTTTCCTTCCTGGCCAGCCGCGCCTCTATCGTGTTGGCCTTCCTGTTCCATTCCATATAGAGCCCGGCCACGTTGTCGGCGGCCTGTGTGTTTCTCGCCATGCTGTCGGTGGTCAGGCCTATAAATGCGACTGCATCAGGCTTATCCGAGATGACCGGAGCAGTGGAATCAAGAATGAGCGTCATGTTTATTGCAACTCCTTTTCCATTCCAGAAGAAAAGAGGAGTCTTCCCTACAGCCGTCGAACCTTTCCATGGATTGTCTTCCGGAGAGAGCAGGAGCTTCCCGTCCCTGATCCTGGTGTTCTTGTCAAATATCCCCCGGTTCCAGATGTCCTGCTGGTTGTCTGCCAGCGCCGGCAGAAGGATTGTCGCCGTACAGAAGACCATCGGCAGGAATAAGGACTTGCATAGGTA
>CAZDNQ010000913.1:0-2069 GCA_964506605.1 uncultured Victivallis sp.
AGGTCAGCTGCTTCCGTTTCATCATCTCCGAAGGATCTCGGTTCGATGACCCAAGGGCAGCTGATACGGATGAACTTCTCGAAACACACGCTGGCGGTCGCAGGCCTGTTCATCATAATCTCCCTCTATATCCTTGCGATATTCGCGGAATTCTTCGCACCGTACGGGCCGAACGACAAGATAGCATCCCATGTCTTCGCCCCGCCACAGAAGATGAGCTTCAGTTTCAGCAAAGGGCTTTTCACCTATCCTGTCAGGCAGATACAGAATCCTGTTGATCTTACCACCAGATATTTTGAGGACAAATCAACTGTCATCCCGCTCAGCTTTTTCGGCAGGACAGAAAAATATCATCTTGCAGGCTTCATACCAATGAACCGTAAACTAATAGCGGTTAACTCTGCGAAATTCGCATTGTTGAATCCTGAAACCAAGGATGTCCCCACATTCTTCGCACTTGGCGCTGACAGTTACGGCAGGGATATTCTCAGCCGTATCATCTATGGCTCAAGGATCTCTCTTTCCATAGGTCTGGTTTCGATTGCAATCTCCTTCGTCCTCGGGCTCAGCATAGGGGGGATTTCAGGATACATGGGCGGCACAGTTGACGTGCTTATCCAGCGTTTCATAGAAATTTTACAGGCGATCCCCGGCCTTCCGTTATGGATTACCCTGGGAGCGATAATGCCACCTGCCTGGCCTCCTCTCTGGGTCTATTTCGGCATAACGATAGTCCTCAGTTTCCTCGGTTGGACTGGACTTGCGCGGACAGTCCGCGGAAAACTCCTATCACTGCGGGAAGAAGATTATGCTGTTGCTGCAAGGCTTCTCGGTGCAAGCCATAGCAGGATAATATTCCGCCATCTCCTTCCCGGATTTACAAGTCACATAATCGTCAGCCTTACGATGACAATCCCCGGAATGATACTCGGGGAAACAGGCCTGAGCTTCCTGGGACTCGGGCTGCGTCCGCCTCTTGTAAGCTGGGGCGTGATGCTTCAGGACTGTCTCAACATCGACATACTTTTCCGTCAACCATGGATCATCATGCCCACGGTTTTTGTCATACTCACGGTGATAAGCTTCAATTTCGTCGGCGACGGGCTGCGTGATGCCGCCGATCCATACCATACGGGTGGGAAATGAATGAGAATGTACTAGAAATTAAAGATCTTAAAGTTTTCTTCAACACGTTTGAAGGAGAACTCCGCGCCGTCGACGGGGTAAGCTTCTCGATGCGCCGCGGAAAGGTCATGGCCCTCGTGGGAGAAAGCGGATGCGGAAAATCCGTCACGAGCTATTCCATCCTCAGGCTGATCCAGTCACCGGGGAAGATCGTCGGCGGATCAATGATGTTCTATCCTAACGGGGAAGAGCCTGCGGACATCGCAAAACTCTCCGACAATGACGATCTCCTCTATCATATTCGCGGAGGCAAGATAAGCATGATCTTCCAGGAGCCGATGACGGCTCTGAGCCCGGTCCATACCGTGGGCAACCAGATATGCGAGGCAATCCTCCTCCATCAGGATGTATCGGCAAGGGAGGCTGAAAAGAAAGCAATTGAAATGCTGAGGAAGGTCGGAATATCCGGTCCTGAAAAGCGGATTTCGCAGTATCCGTTCGAGATGAGCGGCGGCATGCGCCAGCGCGTAATGATCGCAATGGCGCTCGTATGTAATCCTGAAATCCTCATTGCCGACGAACCTACGACCGCCCTCGATGTGACCATACAGGCGCAGATAATGCTTCTCATGAAAAACCTCCAGAAGGAACTCGGTACATCCATCCTGCTTATAACACATGACCTCGGAGTTGTTGCCCAGATGGCCGATGATGTAGCAGTAATGTATCTCGGAAGAATTGTCGAGTCTTCCGATGTGCGTTCAATACTGAAATCACCTCGCCATCCATACACCATGGGGCTTCTCGCTTCCCTGCCTGGACTTTCGAGCGACGGGAAAAGGCTGCATTCGATCAAAGGGTCGGTCCCTTCCCTTACGGCAATACCTCCGGGCTGTCCGTTCCATCCGAGATGCGAATATTTCAAGCCGGGACTCTGCGACGTC
>CAZDNQ010000914.1:0-2068 GCA_964506605.1 uncultured Victivallis sp.
GGCTTCTGAAGGAGTTTTCCACCTGCGTGGTGTCATGCCTCCTCTGTTCAGTGCCGTTCCTGATTTATCTTGTGGCGAACGGTGCTTTGCGCGACTGGTATCTGCAATCTATCCGGTTTGCATTCTATTTTGGCGTGGAGAGGGCAGGAGAGGAGGCTGCGTCGGTTCCAGGCCTTTTGCAATGTCTATTTCCTATTGAAGGATTAGGGCCAATCCCCGTATCAGAAATCATCAAGGCATATTTGCCTCTAAGGTCTGAATTTGTCATCTTTCCGCTTGTGGCAATGATGGTCTTCTTCATATCGGCCTTTTCTTTCATCAGGCAGGACAAGGCAGGTGACCGGCAGATGAAGCTTATGCTGATAATAACGTCACTGTTTGGGCTGGCTTCCTGGCATCAGTACTATCCTGTGCCGTGTCCCCGCCATTTCTACTGGGCGGCAATTCCGATGCTCGGATTTTATGTGCTGGCAATGCAATGGCTGCAAGTGCGGAGGGTCGGAATGCTTCCCGCAAGATACTCAAGGATCGTATTACCTGTACTTCTGCTGGTTCCATTTCTCGGTGTCATGATGGCGGCGGTCAAGGATGCAACTTCCAACCTGCTTTTAATGGGAGACAGGCGGTCCTTCGACGTCCCACCCCTGAAATACATGCTGCTGACTTCGAACGAGGCTCGCTTTTACAGTTCGTTCCAGCATGTTGTCAAGAATATGCCGCCTGAGATCTCCTCACGCCCTTGCATAAACCTTACAAATGACGGGCTTTTCACCTTGTATTTTCCTGTAGGAGAGGGACATTTTCCTATGTATCTGGACTATGGGAACAAGATATACTCCGACTACTATCAGAAAATCGGACTTGAGTTGGAGAAAAAAAGCAGGGCTGCAATATCCAAAAAGTACTATGACATTCCCGGCTACAGGGTTTTTGCAATCATCAGGGATGTCAGACCCTGTGTGTATTTTTATCTGCCAGAGCCCGGAATGGATCCGAAATTGAATCTGCCTGCGAGCAACACGAAAACAGAAAACTGACTTGTCGGCAATCTATCTGTGGTTCGTGAAGGGATTCGAACCCGTCTTGGCGCCGGCGGCAATGACAAGATGACTGGGAGATTATGAACAGGGAAGCATATTTGAGCCTTAGCAAATACGAAGAGCGCCATTGGTGGTTTGTCTCAAGGAGGATGATCATCGGCAAAGTGCTTTCACGCTTTTTTTCAGACAGGAAACTTGGTTCGATACTGGAAGTAGGATGCGGATCCGGCGGTAATCTCGAGCTCCTGTCCTCCTTTGGGAAAACTTATGCGATGGAAAAGGATGATGGCTGCGTTGAGATTGCCAGCAGAAGGAACATTTGTACTATCAGGAAGGGCTCCCTTCCTGATGACATACCATTTACTGATAAATTCGATCTGATCTGCATGTTGGATGTTCTGGAACATGTAGATGATGACATTAGCTCGCTGAAGGCTGTATCGGAGAGGATGACCGGCGACGGAAAGGTTTTCATAACCGTGCCGGCATATAATTTCCTGTGGAGCGGGCATGATGTCGCTCTCGAACACAAGGGCCGCTATACGAGAAAACGTCTGTTTGATGTGCTTGCAAAGGCGGGTATGAGACCTGTGTATTCGACATATTTCAATACTATACTGATGCCGCTCGTGCTGATGGTTCGGACATATAACAACCTTATGAAGAAGAAGGATACCGATGACAACAGGATCAGTTCAGAATTTACAAATTCGGTATTGCGCATGATCTTTTCCAGCGAGAGGTTTCTCGTACCAGCGATATCCCTGCCATTTGGTGTCTCAATCCTTGTACTTGCGGAAAGGAGGGGGAATGGCTAGCGTCTGTCTTATAATACCATGCTACAATGAGGAACATCGTCTCGATATTTCCTCGTTTGAGAGCTTTTCTGGAGATGTAGTCTTTGTCTTTGTTGATGACGGCTCGACTGACAACACATGCAAAATTATAAAAGAACGGCTTTCCAAAAAAATCTTCGTGCATAGGCTTGTAGTAAATTCCGGCAAGGCCGAAGCCGTCAGGCAGGGCAT
>CAZDNQ010000915.1:0-2067 GCA_964506605.1 uncultured Victivallis sp.
TGCATCTCCAGGAATCCCTATATTGGAACTATAGCGGTGGACTTCAAGGCCGGCCGTGTTCTTTCAGAGGACAACGCCGACAGCGTTATCTATCCGGCAAGCACGATAAAGCTCATGGACCTGCTGATCATACTGGAAAGAGTTCAACGCGGCAGCTTGAAGCTGACAGACAAGATAACCATACCCCCAGCGGCTACCGATGTGGGAGGCTCCCAGGTTCATCTTAAGGCAAATGAAGTGTTTACAGTTGATGATCTTCTGTACGCGCTGATGATTCAGTCGGCCAATGATGCTGCGGTTGCTCTGGCAATTTATGTGGCCGGTTCAGAAAAGGCATTTGTCGACCTGATGAATGCCCGTGCAAAAGGACTAGGGATGAAGTCGACGAAGTTTTTCACTGTCAACGGATTGCCTCCGGCGACTGGACAGGCATTTGACATATCGACGCCTCGAGACTTGACTGCCCTTGCCCGTGAGCTGCTGCTGAAGCATCCTGAAGCCTTAAAGTATACGAGCTGCCGTGAACATCCGTTCCGCAGGGGGGCAAAACCCGATGTTATAAAAACTCACAACTGGCTTCTGAATTCATTCTCCGGATGCGATGGCCTGAAAACAGGCTACATCAAGGCGGGTGGTTTTTCAATCGTCGCAACCGCGCTGCGGGGCCAACGTCGCGTCATCGCTGTTGTCGCCGGCTGCAAAGTTGAGAGAACCAGGGATCTCACCGCTCAGGACCTGATGGCAAGGGCATTTCTGAAACCGGTGCAGGATCAGGGTCCGGTCAGCCAAGGCAAAGGGCATACCCGGTGAACCTGCGGTTCATCCAGATATTCGTCCCAGGCCTCGACGCTCCTATGTAGCCAGACAGAACTTCAAAGAATCCAGGCATTCTTGCTTCTCATCTGTTCCCGGGGTATCTTTCAGCTTTACTTAATCAAAACAAGCATAATCCTGAGAGATAAAGGAGTGTCAATATGAGATTGCGCGTATTAAAACTGCTGTTGCCGGCTATTTCCGTGATTGCTTTCCAGGCGGACGTCTTCGCTGAACTAAACATGCCGCCTGTGCTTGGCAACCACATGGTGCTGCAACGTGATATGCCAGTACCGGTCTGGGGGACAGCCACACCAAATGAAAAAGTATCAGTGGAATTCGCCGGACAGAAGAAAGAGGCCTCTGCCGACGCCCAGGGCAAATGGATGCTCAGACTTGATCCGATGCCAGCTTCAGCAGAGCCACGAAACATGGTAGTCACCGCTGTCAGCGGGAAGAAGGAATTGTCGGATGTGCTGGTTGGAGATGTATGGGTCGGTTCCGGACAGTCGAACATGCAGATGGGCGCGAACAGCTATTTCGCCAATGATGCCGTGCTTGCAAAAAATGCCGAGTCCGGGCCATATCCGCAGCTCCGTGTCATAAGCCCCGGAAAATCCTGGATGGAATCAACACCTGCAAACCTCAAAGGCTTTTCGGCGCTCCTGTTCAGCTTCGGTTTTCCACTGCAGAAGGAGATCAACATACCAGTCGGCCTGATGGTCGGAGCAGTCGGCGGGACGCCTTCGGGATTCTGGCTGAGCCAGGAGGCGTTCGACAGCGACCAGGCATGCAAGGATGCCATAGAAAAGTATGCGAAGAACTACAGTTATGACGACGCCGTGAAGAAGTATGAAGCCGCCTTGGAGAAATGGAAAAAGGATGTGGAGGAGCTGAAGAAGAAGGGCGAGACGAAGCTTCCGCGCGAGCCCCAGAAGGCGATGAAGCCCGGCGAATGCAGGGGCAAGGTTGGGAATCTATACGAGAAAAACATCCAGCCATACCTTCCATATGCGATCAAAGGCGTCCTGTGGGACCAGGGCGAGAGCGGAACCGCGATCGAAGGTGTCGACCAGTACACGCTGATGGGGGCGCTCATACGCGGGTGGCGCAAGGAATGGGGCCAGGATTTCCCGTTCATCTATGTGCAGAAGCCAAGCGGAATGGGATGCGCCTTGGATGCCGCCGATCCTGTCACTTGCAAGGGCGAGAACTTCGAAAAGCTCCCGCCTGCTGTTCCAGCGGACGGTCAGT
>CAZDNQ010000916.1:0-2067 GCA_964506605.1 uncultured Victivallis sp.
CCGCAGGACAGACACATGGATAAAAGGAGAAGGCTATGTCTGTGAAGCAATTGTTTCTGGTGAAAATGGGTGTCTATATGGCGCTTGCACTGTGCCCCTTGGCTGTCATGGGCCAATCCACCAGTACACTCCAGATCAAAGACCGCCCTCCCCAGCAGAACATACAAAGTTGGGACAAGGCGGGGAGAAATGAACGGCTGGCCATCGTTGACGCCTTGGTCGAAAAACGCGCGGAATCCCTCCTGGCACTGAGGACTGCTCTCACGACCGGCACACTCCCACAGCGAACTCTTGCATGTGAATTGTTGTACGAGATGCGCGACAAGGATTCCGTCGAACTCCTCATAACTGTGACACAACGCCCCGAAACACAACTGCACTGCGGCGCCATCAATGCCTTGCGGGAGATCGGAGATTCAAGGGCTGCCCCCCGTATGCGTGACATTCTGAAGGGACGCGGTTTGGATGAATCGAAGAAAATATGCACCCTGGTTGCAATGGGACGGCTGGGGACGAATAAAGACATACCGTTGCTTCGGGATTTTCTCAAGGATACATCCCCTGCGGTCCAGACGGCGGCGGCGGGTGCCATTTCCATGTTGGGAAGTTCAGAAGCCCAGGATGTTCTGATTCAAATGACGGAATCCAATGACCCGTTTACCCAAAAACTAGCCATCAAGAGTCTGGGATATCTCGATACCCCAGACTCTACAGATCATCTCAACACGATCCTCCAAAATCCATCGGCAGATTGGAAAAACTATGCCCGTATATCCATCGAACAACAACGCTTGAAGAAAGAAAAGTCCGACGGCGAACGGCTCCAGACTCTCAGCCGACTGGCGTCGAGTGAAAACAAGTGGATGTCGGAATGGGCTATTGGACAGATTGCGGACATGGATACGCGGGAATCCAGGCAAGAACTGCTTCGCCTTTCCAAGGCGAATATCCGGTATGCTGCCCAGGCTAAGAGAACACTCTCGCTGAGGGGAGGTTCCGCGCAATGAACGCCTCTAACACACATTCCACAATAGCCGAGTTATCCAAGGTCTGGGCCAAAATTCTCCTGTGCGCTCTTTCGATGCTGCTCCTGCCCAGTCTGTCATCCGGACACGATACTGTTGTAGTCCATCCCCGTCTTACGGACAAATCTTTGTCAACCGAGGGATCCAACTTCTACACTTCTGCATACAAAGATGCGATCAAAACAGGGTCTATCGATGAGGATAATCAAAAGAACAGTGATAACGAGAAATACGTTTGGACCCCGGATTGGCCAACCGATGTAAGTTTCATGAGACATTTCTACGATCCAGAAACACAAAAAGGTCTTCTTTTTGACAATATCGAGAACATGTCCGCGAAGCAATATGCAAGCATCCACTGGATTGGGGCTCTTTCCGCGAGTCTGAATAACCCGACCAATACAGGATATAATGGGACATTGCATCTCCTCGGGCAGGTATGTCATCTATTGGAAGATATGTCCTCGCCCGCTCATGTCCATAATGATGCTCATGCAGGTATCGGTGATATCGGAGGTGATGATTTTGAGAATTGGGGAAAAGACCACTTCACTTCCTCTTTTTTCCCGAGCAACCTTTCCGCCTATCCCGCCAGCCGCAATATAGAGGGCTTGATGGATGGACTGGCAAATTTCACTTACAATCTTACTTCATTTCAAGCAGACCTCTCGACAGATCCTCCACCCACCGATAGTGAATTATATCTGATGTTTCCAACACTTCACTTTGATGGATTGTTTGGTGTTGGTCGCTGGGATATCAATGATATCGGTACGTGTGGAGGGATTCCATCGGCAGAGGACGCATGGTGGGAATGCGAAGACAATCCAGGTTTCTATTACATTGAAAACACAGAAGCCGCTGTACCAAAGACGTTTAAGCAATCCAAACTAAAGTACCTCACGACGTATGAGCCAGGACTGTCCCTTCATGAGATTTATGCGCGTGAATTATACCCGGAAACCGCGCGATACTGCGCGGGTCTTCTTCGTCTTTACTACAAGACAGTTTCCCCGTCCGTGGAAAGCAGAACTGCCTCGTC
>CAZDNQ010000917.1:0-2064 GCA_964506605.1 uncultured Victivallis sp.
GTAGACCTTCTTGTCCTCGGCGAACTCGAATAGCGACTTGTGCTTGCCAAAAAACTTCAATGACTCACGCATCAATTCGCTCTGGGACATGCCCAGGTCCTCCTTCATCTTCTTGAACAGGCCTGCGGTCTCTTCATCAAGAGCGATTGTAATCCTTTCCGGCGACTTCATCTCATCCTCAATTCTGCTTTGTCCTCACATCTCTGCACTTTTGATATATTACCTTTTTCTGCCATAATGTTTTTAACTAGATGCCGGAAGCCTCCTTCCGCTGATCCTAGTTGCCGGGATTTCTGTGATGGAGCGGCACAGTTAAGAACCGATATGGTTATATCTCGATGAGGAGACGAGATTACCATGGACTCGTGGATGAAGGAAAAGGGAAAGTACAGCGATAAGGACATCAAGAAGCTGGAGAAAGGATCGGGTTGCGAGAAGGCCTGGACGCTGCTCTGCAACTGGATTTACAGGGTCGTATCCTGGTGAACCAAAACTGACATTTTTTATTATTCGCGATCAAATACGTCTTAAATTTTAAACGCAATTCTCCTGTAGATCTGCGCCGCCTCTCATTGAGCTTTGAGTAGACCTCGTCCCGGCTACAGCCTCGGCGAGGATGGACAGGATCGGCTCGCCTTTGCTCATTCGCGATCCCGGCCGCGGCACATCCGCGATCCAGTCCCCAATCGACCGCAGATCCTCACTTATCTCAGTGTCCCGCCCGGCATAGATGATCGCCCGCCCAAATGCACCTCGCGGACAGGGTCTTCGCGGCAAATCTCCGGCGAAGGATTCCAGGTGCGCCTGAAAGATGTTCAGGCCGGTGGCTTTCTCTACCGCGTCCAGGCTTCCCTGGAAGCGCGAATTGACCTCGACCACGACCGGGCCCCTGGGTGTCTGCAGGAAATCAACACCATTGCTCCCGAAGAGGCCAAGGCCGGCAACGATCTCCTCGGCCATTTTGATCATGCCGCAGCGCTCGTCCGCCAGAGGCGTGATGTTCCCGACATATCTGAAGCCTTCCGCACCGGCCCAGGTTTCGCCCACAAGCTGCTCATTGGCCGCCACCGCGCGCGCCGCGTGACCATTTCCGATGACCGAGACGCTTGAAGGCTTTCCGCAAACATACTCTTGGGCGATAAGATCATCCGTCCAGTCCAGATCTGCGGCATTTTTAACCAGGCGACAGCCAACACCACCCGCGCCCTTGCGGGGCTTGACCAGAAAAGGAAACTCCAGACCGCTCGGTTCGGACTTTGTCTTTATGGCAGGAAAACCGTTCTCCTCCAACCATCTCGCCAGCCAGAGTTTGTCCGAGACCTTCGCTGCAATTTTCGCGCTGTTGTTCAGGACAGGGACGCCCTGTGCAGCATCTTGCACATGCGCTTCCTCAAATCCGGGACCGAGGACGACGGCATCGGGACGAAAGCGTTCGACATAATTGGAAATGCTGCTCTCCGAGACATTGCGAGGCATCTGAAATGTCGCTTTCGCGCAGCTCTCCAAATCCAGATCGCAGAAGCAATCGACGGCAATGACCTCATGCCCGGCTCTTGATGCAGAACAGGCGATGTGTCTTATGTTAATGCCGATGACCAGTATTTTCATAATTATTTCATAATTTATTCTTTGGCAACATAAGGCGATTCGGGATAAAGAACCTGCTCTACAATGAAATTTCCGGTACATTCAAGTACTTTGCATCTGTCGCTATATTGTAGCATTATAGGATGGATTTGCCTTGGCTCGCAAAGAATATTCCGGTTGCATTATCGAGCTTCGCACCTGGACGCCCCAGGAGAAAGACGAGATGGATGCATGGGCTGCAGCCCATGGAATGCCCACAAGTACCTTCCTGATAGGCAGGCTTCGCGCACTCAAGGATGAAGAGGACCATGGAAAGCCTGACCGAAAGCAAGCGATGCGCGAGCAAGAACTGCAGGAGAAGATAGCCGCGCTGGAAGAAGAGTTGCACATCACAAGAGCCGCCTTGCAGCGGGCCGAGGGACACGTTATATCAGCGCCGGATGCAGGTTTGAGAGAATCATACCTCCAAGACCGCAT
>CAZDNQ010000918.1:0-2059 GCA_964506605.1 uncultured Victivallis sp.
GACGTAACCAGGATCATGTTGCCCCTGCGCATCGCCATGTCCCAGAAGATATACGCAAGCACGCAGGGGAAGATTGAAAGTATCATGAGTTCTGCAAACGTCCTGCCATCCCACATGCTTGTCTCATGGAATCCGATAGAGAGCATCTCCAGGACGAATCCGCTCACTATCAGCAGGAACGGTACTGTCAGCTTGCTGCTGAGATCCGAATAGAGGCTGGCGAGATTCGAGTATAGGCTCCATAGGATGGCTGCGGCCAGCGCGAAGATATAGGGCAGGAAGTTGTGCCTCAGGTTGTCCAGCAGGTTCTGCATGCTGAAATCCTGCCTGTTCATCGATATGCCGGCAAGCGCAATCCCGAAAAGCGAAACGCATATCCCCAGGATCAGCCACGGACTCGCCCTGTTCTTCAATATCGGAATTGAAAAGACCAGTATGAAGGTCGGCCAGAGATAGTTGAGCAGGCTGACCTCCACCATCTGCTGGCGGTTGGCGGCCATCCCTATGGCAACATATAGGGAAACTATGTACAGGACGAATGTCGTTCCGCACACCAGCAGATATTTCGGGGAGAAGCTGATCAGCGACCTGAAACGTGAACGGTGTACAGCAAGATAATAGATTATAGGCAATGCACCGCCTATGAGGCATGCCAGCCCGGCTGTGTTGAACGTCCCCAGCTTCTCCGTCAGGCTCCGCGAAAGCGGGATCGACAGCGACCAGAAGACCACGGCCATCATCCCGGCAAATGTGTTCATCATCCTGAAATCTCCCGGATTGTAATAGAGACAGACGCATATGTAACCACATTAAGACGAAAATACAATTGAAATGACCCTTCTCAAGAGCTAGCTTTTCCAAAGAAAACTGGAGGATCAAATGTTCCTGCGCGCCTTGTCAGCCTTCCTGATGCTCCCCTGTGTTTTCGCCGGTGTTCTTCCCGTGCTCCTGACCCATTACGATCCGTGGCGCGGAAAACTGCATGTGATCCCCGGCGGAATACTCATGGCGGCCGGGCTCTTCCTGCTCCTGTGGTGCGTCCGTGATTTCTATGTGGCCGGCAAAGGTACTCTGGCTCCATGGGATCCTCCAAAACATCTAGTTATGGTCGGGCTTTATCGGTATTCGCGGAATCCAATGTATATCTCTGTCCTAACACTTATTGGCGGCTGGGCGCTGGTTGCTTCATCTCCATTGACCGCAGGCTACCTGCTTTTGTTTGCCGCAGCCTTCCATCTGCGGGTGATATTATACGAGGAACCATGCCTGTCGAAGATGTTCGGCCAGGAATGGGCTGAATATCGTTCGAAGGTGCCGAGATGGGCGGGAAAAACAAAAAAATAAACCTAACCACGAAACACACGAATTACACGAAATTTCATGGGCATCAATTCCTAATCATTTAGAGGTACCCTTTAGTGTGTTTTGTGTATTTCGTGGTTATATTTCCTCTTATGGATCAGAATTCAGAAAACAACGACTTCGTGCTATGCGAGAAATGCGGGACACGCAACAGCTTCGGCAGCTATGAATGCATGAACTGCCGCGAGATCCTGAACTACGGGAACACTGACGAACCGTACATAGACGCTGCTGAGACTCCCGGGAAAAAGCCGCCATACAGGACAAACTGGTATAGGAAAAGCCTATTCTATATCCCGCCTTTCATACTCCTGCTTTTCTTGCTGACAGCCTATCTTTATTATGGCAATGACATCCTGCTTGTGACCACCATAGTGATTTTCCTGCCCTGGGCATCGCTCTGTGCGGTGGAGATACATGACGAAGCGATACGCCGGCGGAACCTGAGCAGGCTGGAAGAGCCCAAAGACGAATGAATTTGCTAAAAGCCACGATGGGGATATTTTAAGATCCGGGACAATTCTCCGACAAGGAACCAACATGAAATCATTCAAGAGGATATTGCTTATATCTTTCGCTTCAATGACTATAATTTCCTGCGCGACTTCCTGCCATAGCAAGAAATCTCATATAGGCGGAAGCAAGTCATGCACAGACCTCACCTTGAACCTCAAGTGAAATATGGACATACCCGACA
>CAZDNQ010000919.1:0-2058 GCA_964506605.1 uncultured Victivallis sp.
ATCATCAGGAGAATAACCGATCCCTGAAAACCAATTGCCGATATGACCATCTGGAGCACCGAATGCGGCGTCGGGCCAGCCATCTTCTGGATCCAGAAGCCGAGCATCATACCGGCGTAGAAGCAAGCCATGGCTGCCGCAAGCTGGCGCGCCGGCCTGGACGACGACAGCGGCTTGCGAATCAGGAAGAACGACGCCGCAAGAGCCGCAACGCCGCTTCCTGCAAGCGCCAGAAAACCGGCGTGCGCCTTTCCAGCGCCAATTTGATGCACCGCCGCCGTGACGATGGATGCCGCGTACAGGCAGACGAAGATGGTCACCAAAAGGCGTACCACCGCATCCGATCTCCAATACTGGGCCGGCAACACGCGGGATAAGGTAAACAAGCCGCTCCCGGAGCGCGACCTTGAAAGGAAGGCGCGGCGGCAAAGCAGTTTATAACGGGACATTCTGGTTTGGGAGGTCCGACTTGTGGGCTGCGCAAGAATATTTTGAATAAATACTGGAACACCCCGTCTGAACATTTCAGAAGGCTTTTTCATAGACTGCCTTTTGGGATGGGCGGGGTACGCTTGTCCCGTTTTCATGGTAACTGGTTCGGGTTGGGCGGTCCGGGGTAACAGCCGGACCGCTTTTTTTTAGCAGGAGGCACGGTCTCATAATCCACGCTTGAAAGGCAGTGGGCCTTGTTGACCTGCCAGTATACTGTAATATATTATACTGTGTTGAGTGGTTCAACCAAACTAGCGGCTATGGGCAATATCGATGTGAGCAACTGGCAGTCGCAGCTCAAAAAGGGCGTGCTCGATACGGTCATCCTGAACTTGCTCCGGCGAAGGCCATGTCACGGCTACGACATGGCACGGATGCTGAAGGGTATCGACCGGCTGAGCATCCGGGAGGGCAATATCTATCCAATCCTTGCGCGACTCGAGGCCGACGGTTTACTGGCTTCGACGAAGCAACCCTCCCAGGAAGGTCCCCCCCGCAAATATTATGAGCTAACGGAACTCGGCCGCAAAACGGTCGAGGCGATGAACCGACATTGGGACCTGATTAATGAAAACATTCAGCAAATCAGAAAAGAGAGTGGTCAATGAGCACAAACGACAAGACATGGGAATCTGCCAAGAGCAATTACTTGCGGCAGGTGGAGCGTGCCCTCACGGCTGCGAAATACCCGTCCGCCAGGAGCATCATTGAGGAGGTCGACCTTCATATGGAGCAGCGCTATGCCGAGCTTCCTGCGGAGCAGCGCAAATGGGAAGGTTTTCAGCAAATAATCACGGAGATGGGGCCGCCGTCGGAGTATGCCGACCTGCTGGGGGTGGGACGATTAAAGAAGCGCATTATCACCTGGCGGAGAATCGCGGTTTGGGTGCCGGTGATCCTCGTGGTTTTGGCTTACTGCCTCTATCGGGGCATCATTCCATTGGGAAATGCAGGGACGAGGACTTATGTGATCCCGGAGTTGGTTGGAGCGCCGTTTGATCAGCCTTTTGTCACTGACGGCAGGCTGGTTGGCGAATGGGTGACCGTCGATTTCGTGGATTCCCCGTCGCAATTTGTCCCCGGAAAGAGGAGATGGACCACAGGCGAGTTCTGGCTCAGTGGCATGGCATTTCAGGATGGCGGCGACTTGGTCGCGACGGTCAAGGGCACCAAATCGGACAGGAGATCGGCTTGGGCCAGCCAATGCAAATGGACAAAGGACTGGATAATAGACCCCGGGAACAAAATCCAGGCGCAGTACGCCATTAAGGAAACAAACGGAGAGTTGTATCTTTTCTACCCATGGCTCTCGGGAGATGTCAGTATCCGTTATATGCCGCCCGTGTATTATGTGCTGAAGAAGCTGTAATGTTCAGTCTGCTTCTGCGGACCATCGGTGTTAGCTCTCTCGTCGCTCTCGTTAGTGTAGTGTCTCACAAACGACTGGAGTTATTCTCGCGGAAGAATTTTGCGTACATCGTGATTTTCCTCGTGAATCTGACGAAACATAGCACCAGTCATTTAAGAGACACTACACTAGTGTTGCCAAGATCGTCGATAGGCTCT
>CAZDNQ010000920.1:0-2056 GCA_964506605.1 uncultured Victivallis sp.
CGAGGAATGCCACGACAGCTATGACAAGGGGAAGGACGATGAATTTGATGACAGGGATGATCTTTTGTGCAATACCCGGACCCTGTTCCTCGGCTGATACATCTTCCGCCGGGGCGCTCATCTTCCTTCCTGTGCTGAAATTGAAACCGCAGCCGATGCAGATTACGGCGTCAGGTTTTCCAAGCGCCTTGCAGAACGGGCACTCCTTTATGTCTCCGTCGTCGTCGGGGGCCGCTGGAATGGGAAGCTTCCTGCCGCACTTGCATGCGAGTTCCTTGCCGCCGTGGACGTTTTCAAACTTGTACTTTTCCCGGCAGTCCGGGCACTGGATGAAAATCGCCATGTTCGAAGCTCCTTATGGATTATTGATATTTGTCTTGCATCTCAAGTTTTCAGAATCGTCATGTTGTTTCCATCACTGCAACTGGTTCACGCGTCTGCCTATGATCAGCATTGCAAGCAGCAGGAGCCCGCAAGGTCCGAAGACCATCAGCATGAAGATCCACATCTGCCTTTCTGTAAAGTCCACCAAGGCGCTTTTGATAAGCTGGAATTCGCCTGCTAAAAGCAATGCCACCCCCTGTGCATATACCATGAGAGCACCAGAACAGACGAAAATCCCTGACAGGAAGACGCCCATGCCTATTATCATGAGACCGAGAATGGCCAGGAAGAATGCTGCAGCGATGCATAAGAGGAAGGAAAGGACGATCAGAGGTCTGAAAATCCCGGGCATAATATCGTTGACATATCTGAGGAATTTCACCCATGCCGGCGAGCCGTCGTCAATATGGATGACCGTCTCCATCTTCTGCTTTGTCTTGAGGTTGAATCCGCATTTGATGCATACTACAACGCCGGGCTCAAGCAGGAACTGGCAGTTGGGGCAGGCCTGTGGTGACGGGGAATGGAAGATGTTGCCGCAGCCGGAGCATTCGAACATTTTTCCGGCATCGTCTTCTCCGACGCTGTGAGCCTTCTCGCAATGAGGGCACTTGAACTCTATCACTGCCTCTTCCCCCTTCCATGATGCTGTAATGGATGCCACAAAATTAGCATGCGCCATGGAAAAGTAAATTTAAAGTCTTTATCATACGATAATATTCTTAAACTGGACGTGGGGGTGCCTTGACTGTCATCATAATTTAATGTATAATAGAACCTGAGGATTGATTCAAAGGAATCATGTTTTGGGGGCTTTATGAAAAAAGAACGTGGTTTTACTCTTATTGAACTTCTAGTTGTCATTGCGATTATTGCAATCCTCGCAGGAATGCTTCTGCCAGCCCTCAGCCAGGCCCGCGAGAAGGGCCGCCGCATAGCCTGCATGAGCAATCTCAAGCAGATAGGTCTTTCCATCCGCATGTACGCGACTGAAAACAAGGAGTTCTATCCGAACAAACAAGGCAGGACCGGTTTCGAAATGCTGCGCCTGAACGGATATGTCGAGCAGCTTCAGATATTTATATGTCCGTCAACCACCGATTTCATCGAGCCCGCTTCCAATCTTTCTGATGCGAGCGTATCATACAAATATGCAGCACTGCTCAAGGAAAGCTCATCAACTGACAGCGGCGTATCAATCGACAGGGATTCCAACCATGTTAAATACGGTAATGTCCTTTTCAGCGACAGTCATGCCGCAGGTTTTGCTGGATTCAACTGGTCCGAAGGTAACGTAGGAAGTTCCACGTTCAACTGGTAAAGTACAAGGATAGGCGTCCTACCCCATCCTAGACACTTCATCATGGAAGAAGCAGGCTGACTGGTGCTGTCCTTTCCCGTCTACTGCAACTAGGGCTGGAATTTCCCTGCTGCACTTGTCCTTTGCCAAGGGGCATCTTGGGTGGAACGGGCATCCGGATGGGGGATTCATCGGTGATGGCACGTCGCCAGGAAGAATTATCCTCGATTTCCTGGTGGTTGGATCAAGTGTGGGCACGGCCGACAGCAGAGCCTTGGTATACGGATGCCTTGGCGCGCCGGTTATCTCCGTGCTAAGGCCGCTTTCTACTATTTTTCCAAGATACATCACCATTATCCTCCTGCTCATATG
>CAZDNQ010000921.1:0-2054 GCA_964506605.1 uncultured Victivallis sp.
AGTCACTCTGCTGCCATATGCCGCAGTTCGATTTCATGGCCTTCTTCCAGTCGATGTCGCACCATAGGCTGCACAGGGTGCCGGGCTGCATATAACCATTCTCGTCGCCCTTTTCAAATGGGGCTCCTCCCTGTGCGCAAAGATCGCCGTCGCCTGTTGCGTCGATGTAGATTTTCGCCTTGACCGCGAACATGCCGCTCTTTGCGGAGCATATTGCATGATCTATTTTTCCGTTGCTTGCGCTGACATCCATGAAGTTGGTATGGAACGAGAAATCCATCTTCGATTTTCCTGCAAGATCGTCGTATACCCGTTTCAGTATTTCTCCGTTGAAGGTCAAGGTGTTGTACGGATCCTTCCTGCTCATGAAAGGTGAATTGCCTCCCTCATCCCATAGGCCCTCATAGACATCTGTGCCGAATCCTGATGTCGTTACATTCACACCGTCCGTCGGCGAGCAGAAGAGGGGAAGTCCGGCGGCTGTGCCCATCCCGCCGAAACAGGCCGTGCCTTCTGCAAGAAAAACCTTTGCGCCTTGTCTCGCGGCGACGACGCCTGCCGCTATTCCCGAAGGCCCGCCTCCGGCCACGAACACGTCTACATCATACTTGACCGGAATCTTCCTGGAAAAACTTATTTTCTTTCCTGTAAGACTGATGCTTGCTTTCGGTTTTAGCATGGGATGTTCCTCCATTTTGATTACCATCTACTTTAGCCCTTGAAATATGGCAATGCCATGTAAAATTATGCTGTTATAGTGTAATAATACATTATTTTATGGAACATCGGCGTCTTGCCGGAAGTGATAAAGCGCCAGCGAGACGTTTACCCGCCTCAGGCGACGCCAAAGGCGACCAGGGCTGGCGCTCCGAAAAAACATGAACGAGAGCATAAAAGAATTTTCCGAGCTTGTGGAAACATACGGCCGCCTTTTCAGGTGCAACGTATGCTTCCATGATTATAGCGGAGAGATATTCAAGGCTGGTGATGCCGCCATGACAATGCATATGAGCCCGTTCTGCCAGCTGGTCAAAAAAGGAAGGTTATGCGAGAAAGCCTGCATCGATTTTGATTCATCAAACGTCAGACACTTTTTCTCCTGCGGGAAAAAGGATATTGTCAAGATATGTCATGCCGGCGCATTGGAGTTCGTCTCACCTGTATATTCCGGGAACAGGCTCTGCGGCGCGCTCTTCGTCGGTCCTTTCAGGGCTGGCGGTAGCGGGAAAGCTGACATGATGATCATGCGCGACAAGCCAGGCCAGATTCCGGAAGGGGCGAGGAAGCTCCTCGGTTCCCTGCCTGAGATGAAAGTCTCGCAGTACGGGGATATGCTCCGTATGACACGGCTTCTCTCTGAAAAGCTGAGCCAGATGATTTCCAGCTTCAGCAGCGACCATATGATGGGGCAGGGATATAAGGAGAAGATAGGATATTTCATCAACCGCGAATTCAAGAACCCGATCTCGATTGCGAATCTCGCGGAATTCCTGTCCCTCAGTGTGTCGAGGACAAGTCGCCTTGTCAAAATCCATACAGGCCGGAACTTCCCGGACCTGCTCGCGGAAAGGCGTATCGTCCATGCGAAATTCCTGTTGGAGAACTCCTTCTTCACAATGGCTCTCGTATCGAGCCACTGCGGTTTCAGCGACACCTCGTATTTCTTCAGGACCTTCAGAAAAATCCAGAAAATCACTCCGGCGGAGCACAGGAGAATTGCGGGAAAAGCCGGCAACAGGTCGGTGTGATGCAATTCCGGTTGAAGAAGGTAATCAAGGTTTAATTAACAAGGTCGAGCGTTGAGGTCTTATCTTTGATTGCCTTTGATGCATCAAAAACAGACAAATGAAAATCCCTGGAAGCCTTTCGACTTCCAGGGATCTGATATTAATCTTCGGCTCACCGTTACTCCGATTCGCCGGTTCTCCGAGACGTTCTTCCTACTTGATCTTCACCGGGCATCCTTCCGCGGCGCTCTTGTAGAGGGCGTCTAGGATCTCCATCACGATCAGGCCTTCCTCGCCGGTGGCGATGTGGGGCTTGTCGTTGACTAT
>CAZDNQ010000922.1:0-2052 GCA_964506605.1 uncultured Victivallis sp.
CCCAGGCGGTTTGCATAGTTCCATTTTGCGGAGGCTCCCAGATCCTCTCAGCCGCCCATCAGACCCTCCCTGTACTGGAGGCCGATGTATGCCCCGCTCCATGCCTGCGATTCATCGTTCTGGATCTGCAGATTCAGCCTTGTCGTTGCTGCAATGTCCCGGCTTATGGTCGTGTTCTCCGCGGCAAGCGCCGTAGGAACGGCGTCATTGGCATACCAGCGGAAACGCGACTGGTTCTGGGAGACATATACGCGTGCGTCGTCAAACCACATTGCCGTGCTGGCTGCCGGCGTGAAAGTTGTCCAGGAGCCCGTGTCAAACGCCGAGAAATCGCTCAATGTGGCATTTGTGTAGACGAGGACTCCGTCAAGATAGAGATATGTCGTGCTTGCCGCCCTTTCCCATTTGATCTTGTGCCAGCCCAGGCTGCGGTCGATATAGGTGACACCATATGTTGCGTTTGCACAATAGATGTATTTTGTCGCGCTCTGGCGAGGGTCGATCTTGATGCCTATCCCCAGGTTTCCGGCGGCGTTGTCCACGCACGCCCACTGGCACTTCTGGCCGCTCATGTCGTCATAGATCCACATCTCGGCGGCGCCGTTGGTGACCGGACCCCATTGAGGGGTGTTCCAGCAGCCGGTTCCGACTCCAACCGCACCGCCTGCGGAGTACATCGACTGAGATCCTCCGGGAGTATGGTTCTGGGTGTTGACAACTGTTGAAGCCACGGTCAGCCATCCCGTCGCCCCGCTTATTGTCCATCCTGATGATGTCTTGTTCGGAGGGGTTGCACCAAGGGTGCTTGTCTCGAAATTGTCATAGAACACCATCTCCCTCGGAAATGAAGGATCATACCAGCCTGTGTTGTCGCCGTTGTCCATGAACCTCGCGGGATTTACCGGGAGGAACGCGGTGCCTGAAGCTGTCGAACCCTGGACCGCGATGAAGCGGCAGTCGTGGCGCCCGTTCAGTACCAGGTTCCATGTGGTTCCATCGCCGCCCGCCGAAGACAGGGACACCCTGGTGCCGACCGCAGCTCCGTCAATCCTGAAAAGACCCCCGACAGTCTGTGTGCTTCCCGCCGCAAAGGTGATGCTCTTGCTTGCAGTCGTGCAGGTCAGATTGTTGAATGTGTTGTCGCCTGATACTGCGGATGTGCCAGCTCCGTTGAAGACGAATGTCGATGTTCCAACGTTGAAGGTGCCGTTGTTTGTCCAGTTTCCACCGACTGTAATAGTCGAGGAGCCGGCCGTGATAATTCCTGCGTTTGTGACATTCCCTGAGACGGTCAATGTGCCTGTGCCAGATAACGTGACCTGGGAATTTGCCCCTGGCAGGGTCAGGCTGCTGCAGACAGCTCCATATCCGGTGGGCACTGTGACAGTGATATTATTGTTTATTGTTGCAGTGTCACCTGCCGTGGGGACGTTCGAGCCGCCCCAGGTGGCCTTTGCATTCCAGGCGCCTGTGGCGCTGGCGGTCCTCGCCGCAGCGTCAGCATTGGCTGCCGCAAGAAGTATTGCTGCGAAGATTGCACAGTGAAATGAAGCGAGAAATGCTCTATATGTGCTTGAAAAGCAAAGGAAGTTTGAAACAGGCACAAGGAGATTCTTCAGCCAATAGGCTGATTCTACGGACGAATATATCATTTTCAGTTCTCTCCTTCAACTTAGCCCCCTGTATTTAATTATATCAATAACGGACGGGGATGTCAAGGGAATCCGCCAGTAAATAAGAATAATTATTATTCTTGCGCGCTTTGGCGAAAAGATTTCTAAAAATGTTGGAAACTTGGGGGTTGGACGGCAATATTTCCTCCTTTTGAAAATCATGAAGAAACAACGGAGATCATATGAAGAGCTACGGTCGCTTTGATGATGCCGCCCGCGAGTATGTCATCACAAACCCGGAAACACCGCTGCCATGGATAAACTACATCGGCTGCCAGGACTATTTCGGCATCATATCCAATACCGCCGGCGGCTACTCCTTCTACCGCGACGCCAAGCTCCGCCGCCTAACACGCTACCGCTATAACAACGTCCCCCT
>CAZDNQ010000923.1:0-2042 GCA_964506605.1 uncultured Victivallis sp.
ACCGTTTGATGGAATATATAGCCGAAAATGGAAATTGCAATAAGATGTCTCCATAGATAGTTTAAACTATCAAAAGCCGATAATGGAACTTAAATAGAGAGGAAATGAAAATGGAAAAGAGACTAGTGTTTACGGGCAAATGCCAGGTTGGGATGGAAAATTTCGATCTTCCTGAGCCGAAGGACGGGGAAGTCAGGGTGAAGACTCTTACGAGCCTCATGAGCACAGGTACCGAGAACATCGTGTTCAACAGGAATTTCGACCAGGGGACGCACTGGGACAACTGGGTGAAATATCCGTTTTATCCCGGATATACCTCTTGTGCAGTTGTTGAAGAGGTGGGCAAAGATGTAAAGAATGTGAAAAAGGGGGACCGTGTAGCCGTAAGGAAAGGACATGCGTCCGGGCATGTCCTTCCGGAGAGCGAATGCATACCTGTTCCTCCACAGGTCTCAGACGAAGATGTTCCCTGGTTCAAGCTGGCGAAGATCAGCGCGATGGGTGCGAAGGTCGCAGATCTTTCACTCGGGAATTCTGTGCTGGTAGTTGGAGCAGGGCCGATCGGGCAGATGGCTATAAGATGGTGCGTTGCAGCGGGCTCCTATCCCATCATAGCGGTTGATTCAGTTCCGATGAGGATTGAAATGGCGAAAAATGGAGGAGCAACCCACGGCATAGTCAAACCACTTGGAGAGGCAATAGAGGAAATCAACGGGATTTGCGGCGGGGCTGGTCCTGATACGGTGATAGACAGCACCGGACACCATCAGGTTTTTACAGATGTCCTGAAGGTGGCCCGCAAGTTCGGCAAAGTCGTGATCCTGGGCGATACCGGAAGTCCGGCAAGCCAGCATCTCAGCTCGGATGTCATGTCGAAAGGTCTTCACATAGTTGCCGCACACGACTGCCATGAGACTGCGGACTGGGATTTCCAGAAGATCTCGAATCTTTTCTTCGAGATGGTTAGATCTGGCAGGTTCAGCCTTGAAAGCCTTAATACTCATAAGTTTTCACCTGAAAAATGCGTTGAAGCCTACAAGACAGCGAATGAAAGACGGGGAGAGACTATGGGAATCCTCTTTGACTGGAGATAATCCTCCAAGGGGGCGTTATATTTGCAAGTGACCAATACTTTGATAAAATTAAAATATGGAGAAAAAAGTGAAATTAAAATTGAGCGTGGCCGACTGGGCGTTTTTCGGGAAATCCGGGCTTGATCCAGAGGAATATTATGCAAAACTGAGGAAGATGGGATTTACCGGGCTGGAAATGGTTCCGAGGGAGAGGCTGAAGGCTGCGAAATCCGCAGGGTTCGAAATCCTCAATGAAAGTATTTTTCCGGACTGCATCCCCCACGGGCTGAACAGGAAGGAAAACCATGGAAGGCTGATTCCGAAGATCAGGGAAAGCATAGATTCCGCCGCCGAGGCCGGAATCAAGGCTGTAATCATCTTCAGCGGCAACAGGATGGGCCAGCCGGACTGTGAGGGGATCGGGAACTGCAAGACAGCGATAGAGCAGGTCGTTCCTGATGCGGAAAAGAAGAAGGTGACGCTTCTTTTCGAGGTGTTCAACATATTCAACCACGAAGACTACCAGGCGGACAATTCGCGTTACGGGTTCAGCATAGCCAGGGCGATAGGATCTCCTTATTTGAAAGTGCTTTATGATATCTATCATATGGAGATGATGAGTGAGAACTCGGCGGAGATTCTCCCGTTCAACATACCGTATACGGGACATCTGCATGTAGCTGACATCCCAAAAAGGGACAGACCGAAGAAAAATGGCGCTGTCGACTATGGATGCATTGTCAGGAAGACGATGGCGGCGGGATATGACGGATACTGGGGCATGGAATTCATTCCTTCCGGAGATCCAATTAAGGAGCTTGCCGAGGCTAAGTCGCTTTTCGACGGTTTTGCGAATGCGAAGGAATAGAGAGCATATGAAAATCCCTGATATTCCTGTTTTTCCGGAGTATCAGGGATTTTGCATTTTGGCTGTTGAAAAACATTAAAGTGGTTGTCTATTAGTGCTCC
>CAZDNQ010000924.1:0-2042 GCA_964506605.1 uncultured Victivallis sp.
TGTAGTTTTGAACTTGCCCTGCTCGCCTGTCAGCACAAGGCAGGTGTGGTTACGGCATTCACGGTCGTCCATGACATTGGCGACCACTGCCACGAGCCACTTGGTAAGGTACGGCAGCCACTTGTCAGAGTTGTGCACGACCACACAGCTTGCCAGTTCGGGAATGGCTTTCAGCGCAAAGAGAGAACTACTGCTTATATCCACCGATGGCAACCTTTTGAAATACTCCTGTATGGGATTGACGCGTGGAGAGAAGCTGCTCTCGATGATGGAGTACAGATTATCCGAGGAGGTTGTTATACAGATGTCGTTGTCTATCTCCCTGCGGAGCGTATTGATTTCATAGCGACCCACCTTGACAAAATCGCTATCAGATTTTCTGCGGTATTCGGTTCGTCCCAATACCGTATTGTATCTGAACTCATAATGCTTGGAGAGGTAGGTCTCTATCTCCGAGTTCTTGGAGGAAGTCTTTCTTGGTCTGGGTGTGCTGTTCCCTCTCTCTCTGGTTTTCCTTTATCTGCATTACTTTTCATTATATGCCTGTTTTTGTTTCCATGAGTGAAGTTAGGAAGAGAACGGGAAAATTCCAAGCATTCGGAGAGTGCTTGCATAATGTTGCGTACATTGGCTATGAAATTCTCATGATTTTTTATAGAGGTGGGACAAGAAAAGGCTGATTTAAGCCAAAGATAAAGAGTACAACTATAAGAAAAGCAGAGGTAGAAGTGTGCCACTTGCGCATGTTTGCAAGTATTCTGCACCGATATTGCAAACGATAGAATCAGTACGGAAATATGGTAGCGTTTGGGCACATCGGAAATGTCACAAGCTGCCACCTGAGTGGAAAGCGATTGAATTGGATATGCACAGCCCTAACTTTGCACCAAGCAGTCGGTGAAAGAAGAAAACAGGGCAAAAGGGATGCAAATGTCAGACGAAGAAAAGCGTTGCCTTTTCCTTCAAGTTCCCGATATTTCCCTGCAGTTCCCCATTGCTTTGAAGTATGACAATCTCATCATACTTTTGCAGGCAGAAACGTGCGATGAAGCGCAAAACAAGAAAAGGAATTACAAACAAAACAACAATAGAATTATGGGATATTTTATCATTACGGACTCAAATTGGGCAAGATTGAGGGATGAGATACTCAATCTTGCTCAGACCTGCCACAAGGCATTCAGGGAACAGAACAGGCATACGGACTGGCTGCACAACGGCGATGTGTGCAGGTTGCTCAACATCAGCAAGCGTACCTTGCAACACTACCGTGATACGGGTGTGCTGCCATTCTCCCAAATCGGGCATAAGTGCTATTACAGGCGTGAGGACGTGGAGCGACTGTTGCAGACCAAATCGGAGAAACCTAAAACAGATAAATCTAAGAATAACAAATAAAACAAGATGACAATGGAATCAATAAAGGACTTGAATATGGAAGCGGATGATATGCAGGTGGTGCTGTCCGCACTTAGCGGTGTAAGCAGACGGATAAATGAAGTGGCACAGACACATAAGCCGCTGTTTGGCGGTGAGCACCTCTTAACGGGCAAGGATGTATGCGAGCAGCTGTATATCAGCCCCCGTACCTTGCAGGACTATCGGGACAGGAAGATTATTCCCTACACGCAGTTCGCAGGGAAGATACTCTATAAGGAGTCGGATTTGGAGAGAGTGTTGGGCGAAAGCTATAACTGTGGCTTAAATAATTTATAAATGTCATTGGAAAACTTTCGTTTATGTGTCTTTTATTTCTATCATTTATCAGAATACATAAAGACGTCGTCTGTATCAAAAAAAGACTCTGCTATCAAATGCTCCTCCATTAAAGCCTCTTCTTTGCCATATAATGGATATTTGTCTATTATAAATTCTCTACATTTGCAATATCTTTCTCGTCAGATTTAACTGAAGGGTGAAGCGTTCCCGCAAGAAATCTTAAGTATTAATTCTAAAATACTTTGCAAAGTACGGAATAATGCTGACATTCGGAAGCATTTTTGGAGAAATCATGCAATTAGCCCCATAAATAAAGGCAATCC
>CAZDNQ010000925.1:0-2033 GCA_964506605.1 uncultured Victivallis sp.
AGTGAACGAAGAAGTATTTGTGCCTGCAATGGATATCTAATTTTATTACTTTCATAAACGAGCAAGCATGTTGCTTTATATGTTTGGAATGCAGCGTTATATAAACCTGCAAGCAATCCCTCTAGGAGTCCAGTACTTCTTTTCAAAAATGAAAGATAGCTCAAGGAAATATTGCATATCGGTTCATTTATAACCTTAAAACTAATAGGTTCCGATCTTTTTTCATCTGAAAGAAGGAGATTTTCCATAGAAATATTGTAGCGATCATACGAGAATAAGTCAAAGATCTAAATGTGTGTTTGATTTTATGTAAACTCCAAAAAAACAATTTTATCGCTGGCAAACAACGATCATCTTATTGGCCCTACCGCCCCCTCACGTAGTCATTACCATCCCCGAGAGAGAAGTTCTTTAATACTGATCCCATTCAAGACAGCTGAACAAGTTTCCCAGTCTGCGTCTTCCACCTTGCTGTATTTCACATCAAACGGATTCCTCGTGGCAGCAGTGCGGTCAATAAGTTGCCGAGCCGCATGCTCATCATTGAGGGCAATTTGCACCCACACATCTTCCAGCGTATCTGGGATTTGGCCAAAAAGAGTATGAATCGCTTCCAACCGGTCAGCCAACACCTGATGAACTTTATCTTCGACAGAGTCACGATAGCGAAGGTTAGCGATCCAGATTTCGGAACGAGCTTGTCCGATGCGTTGTATGCGGCCTTTGCGCTGTTCAAGTCGAGTTGGGTTCCAGGGAAGGTCGATGTTGATGAGCGTGCCAAGGCGTTGAAGGTTCAACCCCTCGGAAGCAGCATCAGTGCCAAGTAATAATTTAAGATCTCCAGAACGGACACGCTCTTTAAGAAGGTTACGGTCGCAACGCTGGAACCTGCCCTCGCGCCAAAAACCCGAGCGATTGCTACCAGCATAAAGTCCGATATCCAATCCTTCAAAGTCCGAATGTTTTGCCAGTTCATCGCCAACCCAGCGAACCGTATCATAATATTGGGAAAAAAGGATACAGCCGAGATCAAGCCACCGCTGTGCGACCCCTGGGCGAGTGCCAAGCAAATAACCAATCAGTGCTTCGAGTTTGGGATCTTTATTACCCCCCTGCTCGAGTAGATCAAAACAGCGACGAAGCGAAGCAATCTCAGCATCTGAAAAATCCCCGAAATCGCTATTTCCCTGCGGCGGGCGCACCATCTGTTGTGGCGTCTCCTCCTCATCCTCGTCATTGCCATCATCATCTAGCACCTCTGTTTTTCCCCCAAGAAGCTTGCTTATTGTGCGGCGTCCGGCTTCCAGTGAACTACCAAGACGCCTCAAGAGAAGTGTTTTAAAGAAGCCGGCCCCACGCACTCGCTGCTGAAGCAACTGAGAAAACTTTTCCGCTTCCTGATACGCCTCAAACAAATACCCCCCTAGTTGGAGCGCATCATCGGATTCTTCTCCAAAGAGCTTTACCGAAACCCTCGGCAGGAAATAACTCCCTGTGGCTGGATTGATCATGGTTTCCAAGTAATCGCGAGTACGACGCACGATGCATCGCAATAGAGGATTGAATCGATCTCCATAGTTTTGTAGCAGGTTATTCTTAAGCTGCACGTTCCGGAATGCGTGTGGCAATCGATCCAGCGCCTCTGGGGTGAGTTGCCAGCTTGAATCTCCTGCGTTGAGTTTACTGCGAATACTATTAATCCGCGAGTCTTCAAAACGAGAGGGCAACGGATCACGGACATATTCCCAACCTTTGCAAATATCCTCGGCCGGCACCGCTACGATCCCAGTGGCAATATCTAGGCAATGGCTGGGACGAAACCAGGGGCTTGTCCTCGTCGAGCCACCCAGAACTCCTTCATTTCCATGAGAAAGCATATGCAAGAGATCCCATGCTTCAACCGGATGGAGCTGCACTGGAGTTGCTGTGGCAAGCAGCATACTCTTTGTTTTCGATCCAATTTGCCGCAAGAAGGCCATCAGTTTATTCGGGTCCGCCCTCTCGTCTATTTCTTCAGCTCCGGCATCCACTTT
>CAZDNQ010000926.1:0-2032 GCA_964506605.1 uncultured Victivallis sp.
ACGATAACCGGCGACAGGATCGTCGACGCCGGATGCACCTACAGGGCTATACGCAGGAAGGCCCTCTGGCAGATGCCGGCGTTCAACGGCATGCACAGGTTCCTTCCGACGCTTCTCAGGATGCAGGGATACAGGGTGGTCGAGCTTCTCGTGAACGACAGGCCCCGCACCCGTGGCAAGTCTAAATACGGGATCGGCAACAGGATGTGGCGCGGGATCATGGACTGCTTCGCGATGCGCTGGATGAAGAAGAGAGCCCTGGTAGGAGACAGAGTTGGAGACGAATACTCTGCAAAATAACCATGAAACCGCAGAACACACGGACTGCACGGAAAAATGTTTGATTTCTGCCCTGCGGAAAATCAACATTTGATCTTTGAAGCAAACTCCTAAGAAGAAAAAAGATGAGTGATAATAATACGGATGAGAATGGCAATCGGAATGCCGATAGCGGCTCCGAGGGCGACTTCCAGCACCTGATCGAGAAGCCTGCGTCGAGCTCGGTCCTTTCAATAAGAAAAGATTTCCTGTTCCTGCTGGCCTTCGTGATCATCATCTTCGTGGCGTACAACTCCCCCCTCAAGCATTACATCGACAAGGCTCCTGAGATCTGCGAGAAGATAAAGCAGACAGGGATGCTTGCGCCGGTCATATTCATCCTCGGCGTATGCGTGCTTGTCTGCGCCGGCGTGCCGCGGCTGCTCCTCTGTCCGATCGGCGGCATGGCGTTCGGGTTTGTCCATGGCCTCCTGTACTGCGTGGCCGGGACGCTCCTAGCCTACTATATTGTATTTCTGTTCGTAAGATGGGGCGGCAGGAATTTCGTGCTGAACCACAGCCACGGCCTGAACAGGCTGACCAAGGTGCTTGAACACGGCGGAATCCCGGCGGTGATCCTCGCCAGGCAGATGCCGATCCATGGGATGGTGATAAACCTGATACTCGGTCTTTCTCCGATCAGGCACAGGGATTTCCTGATCGGCACTCTGATAGGGCTTTTTCCTGAGGCAATCCCCTTTACGCTCATAGGCAAGGGGGCGAAACAGGGGACGCTCGGACAGAGCATGATCTACATCATGCTTGCGCTCCTGGCCCTGGTGCTCATATGGCTGATAGTCAAGCTTTATTCGAAGCGGAAAAAGTCCTCCGTTGATTGAAAAAACGTAAAAAACCAATATTTTCTTTTCCTTCAGCCTGAAAAGAAAACTTAAACAAGAGGTCCATATATTATGAATAAGAAAAAGCTCAAGTTTGCGGTCATAGGCTGCGGACGAGTCTCCAACAACCATCTGAAGGCCCTGACATCCGGCAAGATCGACGGTGAACTGGTGGCCATATGCGACGTGGACGAGAAGAAGGCAAAGGCCAAATCAGAGGAGTTCAAGGTCCCATACTATCTCGACTACCATGAGATGATGAAGAAACACCCTGAGATAGATGTGGTTGATATCGCCACTCCCACCGGCTACCACGCCAGGCATGTGATCGATGTCGCACGCCACGGCAAGCACATAGTGGTCGAGAAGCCCATGTCGCTCCGCGTATCCGACTGCGACGCCATGATGAAGGCGTGCGCGGACAGCAAGTGCCGTCTCTTTGTAGTGAAGCAGAACCGTTTCAATCCTGCGGTCGTATCCGCCAGGAACGCCCTCGACACAGGACGTTTCGGAAAGATGGTCATGGGAACCGTGCGCGTAAGATGGAAGAGAGTACAGTCTTATTATGAACAGGACGACTGGCATGGCACATGGGAGCTTGACGGCGGCGTGATGTCGCAGCAGGCCAGCCACCATCTGGACCTCCTCCAGTGGTTCATGGGGCCGATCGAATCCATGCAGTGCATTTCCGCGACCCGCCTCCTCGACATAGAAGTTGAAGACACCTCCCTTGCCACATTCAAATTCAAGTCTGGCGCACTCGGCGCATATGAGGCGACTGTAGCGACGCGTCCGGAAGACCTTGAAGGATCTCTCAGCCTTCTCGGGGAGAAAGGGACGATCATCATCGGCGGACATGCGGTGAACAAGATCCT
>CAZDNQ010000927.1:0-2022 GCA_964506605.1 uncultured Victivallis sp.
CATGATACTCTGCTTCGGACTTGACTACGGCATTTACAGATGCAGGCAGTCACTGCTCCGGGATGCCGCAAAACTGACATCCTTGCCAATCTCCGGATACATCTCGGAAGGTCTGGCGGTCGATGATATCTCGTTCGGTGAGCTCAAAACCGTCATTGAAAGACAGCGCAGGGTGTTGAATAATCCGGCTCCATTTATAAAGGAGTACATTGCAGGAGAAAACCGGATTGCAGTCAATGAAGAAGTTCTCGAAATGATCCTGGCTGCATGCAGGATCGGAAAACTGGACAAGCTGGAGTTCACTGCGGATGCAATGCGCATCAGCTACATCCTCAAGGCGCATGACCATGTCAGGGCGAAACCAGCTTCGGCAAGCCTGTCAAGACGCGAGGATCTCTGCAGGCTCTACGAAGAGGCGCTGTCAAAGGTCCGGAGCCTGTGCGGACACACGGTCCTTGACAAGTATCTTCAACGGACAGCCTGCAGGCATCTCGATGATTTCTATTCAGGGGAATTCCGTGATGCAAGGCTCACAGAGTTCAGCCATGTACCTGTGTATGTATTCATCATCGTCGCAAGGGCGTATGAGGAATTCCGCAGGAACCTGAATTTCAAAGTCGACGGTTTCATTTCCGTCGGAGTGGACCAGCTGAAGGGCATCCTTAAAAACTGCGAGGAATACTCCTCGCAGGAGATCAGGACGAGCTTCCCTCCTGCAATCAGCATCTCAAGGCAGGTAATCTCCGAACATCTCGGAGTCTGCTGGCGCGAGGTCGCGTGCAATGTCCTAAAAGAGTCCCTTGCATCCTACCGGCTGAAAAAAAGCAGGTTGCACAAAGTGCTTCTCGACATCCTGGACCAATATGACCGGACAATAAAGCCGGCCGGCGCTTGGAGCGGGAGAAGCCGGAAACCACTTGCGGAAGACAGGCCTCCGGCGGGCATGTCCCGAAGCGACGACGGTGAACAGGATGAGAGCGGCGGCGATGAGCCGGAGGAAATGGAATTGCTGGAATCTACACCGGATTTTTCTGATGAAGAGGGGGATTCCCAGGATGACAGTACAGAGGAAATGAAGAAGGATCCGCCTCCGGCTACAACAGACAGCAGTCAGCCTGTCCTCTCAATGGATATCCTATGCTATTATCTGTATAGGTTAAAAAAGATGCCTGTGCAGGAGATTCGGAGCAAATCAGGATTGTCCTGTGAAGAAATTGAGGAGGCGTCTAAAGATGTTGAAGAAACCCTGGAAAGAGGAGAGCCCGATCAGAGGGAAACTATCCTTGAGGCGCTTGAATCGCTGTCCGGGAGGGACAGGCGCAGTCCTGGCAGACACCAGTATGGAAGCTGACATACCGGCGTAAGTCGTCAAGCCCACGGTCATCAGGATGCAAAAGACAGAACCCCTGAGAAGTTATCATCTTCTCCGGAGTTCTGATTTTACAATAGGCGCAACAGCTGGACGTTCTCTTCAATATGATTTCCAGTATGACCTCCAAACCAATCCTGGAGGTGGAGTCGTCTTTTCCGGAATACCCCCTCGTGCAATGCACAAATATAGATCTTTCCGCAACATTTTTCCCAATATTGTAGAAACAACAAATTTAATTAGGGAGATGTTGACATGGAGAAGATCAGGCTGAAGGCCGCCCGGATAAGGGCGGGGTTGCGCCAGGTAGAACTGGCGAAGATGGCGGGAGTCTCGCCGGGGATGCTGAGCAGGTACGAATGCGGATGGCTGGTTCCGAGAGAGGATACCGCAGGAAGAATTGCATGTGCTCTGGGGATAACTCCGCAGGAAGTGCTGGAGTTTCATCCGGCTGCCAGAACCTGCATGGCTGAGCAGTCCTGCGGAACTGGCAGGGCAGGTTCAAATGATTCCACGGCTGGCGGTGGCCTATGAGTGAAGCCATAGAAAATAAAAGCCCGTCATTACAGCGCCCGGGAATCTCCCCCGCTACTCTTGCCCTGGCCGGTATCAGGCGGGTCAGCTCTGGTGAGGCGTTTGAACTCTGCGGCCTG
>CAZDNQ010000928.1:0-2016 GCA_964506605.1 uncultured Victivallis sp.
CCATCCTCCATGAGCTTCTTGAATGCACTACCGATGAACTTTTCGTCCTCTGTCAGGACTGTTGGAATATCTCCGGCCCTGTAGTCATGGTCGACGAGGACAAGGGGAATGCCGAAATCCTTCAGTGAAAGTATCTCGTCCTCACCCAATGGACCCGCAGCGATTATCCCGTCAAGATGCTTGGAGGAGAGAATACTGGAGATCAGGAAGTTGTCCCTGCCGTTGATACCTCTTTCATTTGTCGCGATCAGATGGAAATGATATGAGTACTTCCTGCACGCGCTTTCAATTCCCAGAACAAGCCGGCTGTAGAACGCCAGGAAGCTCGAGTAGTTTGTGCAGACGACTCCGATGTCTACAGAGGTCTTTTTCTGGGGCTCCTCCTTCTTCGGGGAGGGGGAGTCGCTGACAAAAGTCCCCTTTCCATGGCGGCGGTAGAGATATCCTTCGTTCACAAGCGCAGTATATGCCTGCCTGACGGTCATCGGGCTGACGCCGCTTGCATTTGCGAGCTCCAGTTCGGCAGGAAGCCTCCTCCTGGGCTCAAGCTCTCCAGACTTGATCCTTCCGAGCAGCTGCTCCTTTATCTGGAAATAGATCGGAACTGGAAGCTTCTTGTCAATCTCTACGAGTTTCTTCATCTGTCCTCCATCGTTTACGCGCAATATACTCCGCCGTTTATGTCGATGGTAGCTCCGGTGATGAAGCCGTCATATTCGGAGGCGAGGAAAAGTATCGCCCTTGCGACATCCTCCGGATTCCCGGACCTGCCAAGGGGGATGCCCTTGATGGTCTCGTCAGCCGACTCCTTCGTAGTATGCGTGGCATGGAACCTGGTCCCTAGGATGAGTCCCGGCGCAACACAGTTCACGCGTATGCCCTTCGGAGCAAGCTCGTTCGAAAGGGCGCGCGTCCAGGTGATGACAGCACCCTTGCACGTCGAATATACAAGCGAACCGGGATGTCCGCCTTTCCTCCCGGCAAGCGAGGCGAGGTTGATGATGCTCGCGCCTCCAACGTTCTTTTCGAGATGAGGAAGGGACTCGCGGGTGACGAGCATCGCCGAGGTCACATTGATATCATAGACCTTCTTCCAGAAGTCCAGATCAACTTCACCAAGGTATTTCCTTTTCACAAGATCCCCTACATTGTTCACGAGGATGTCGATTCCCCCGAGGAACTTTGCCGCAGATGATACCAATGTCATGGCATCCTGCTCCTTTGTAAGGTCGGCATGGAATATCTCCGCCCGAACGCCCTTCGATTTTGCGAAATCCGCATTTTCAGTCGCCAGCTCCCTGCTCGCATAGTAATGGATGGCCACATCACATCCGTTCTCAGCCAGGATCTTCGCCACTGCCTGTCCTATTCCCTGTTCCGCCCCTGTCACCAGGGCCTTCTTGCCTTTTAAACATCCCATTGCCCGTCTCCTTATGTTTTTACTTTTCCGAATTTGTGAACCGTGTCGAAAAGCGTCAATATCGATTCCGGATCCACGTTCGCGGTGCCTTCGGACCAGACCACCACCCGGCGTTTCGCCGCCGCTGCCATGATGCTTGGAGCCAGCAGCACTCCGGTGGTGGTGCCAGCGGCGGCGGCCGGGACGGCGGACGTCTCCGCGGAACCGTTGGTCGACCAGATGGCCCAGGACGACCTGGCCGACGCCTTGGGGGTCGAGGAATTCGCGGAATTGCTGGGGCGCTATCTGGACAGTGTGCCGGCGGCCATCGACAAGGTGGCGGCGGCGGTGGCCCAGGGCGAGGCGCCGGCGATCGCGTCCGCCGCCCACGCGGTCAAGGGGGCCGCCGCCAACATGGGGTTCGTGCGCCTGTCGGCCGAGGCCGCGCGGCTGGAAAAGGCGGCCAAGGCGGGCGAGACGGCGGTGGACGGCTTGCTGCCGGCGGTACGGGCGGCGGCGGCGGCGACCTTGGCGGTCACCGGCCATGGTTCCGGTTCGGTGGGGTGAGTCAGGCGACGTGGACATAGGCCGCCGGCGCCGCCTCGCGCAGCACGCGC
>CAZDNQ010000929.1:0-2013 GCA_964506605.1 uncultured Victivallis sp.
TATGCAATCCTGGGAAATCTGGCATATGCGCCATATCTCCTCATTGGCACGAAGGATCTTGCTGAATCAGTCGCCGAAACTGCGAAGTCCGCAAACTGCATCATCATGAGAAACCATGGCGCCCTTGCAGTCGGCAAATCTCTTCTTGAGGCATTTGACAGGCTTGAAGTGCTCGAAACATGCGCGAAGATGACCCTGATCTCAGAAGGTATTCTTAAAAAGAAGACCAGGCTTCTGGACGACAAGGCACTGGCAGACATCGACAGGCTCATGGGGCGCAGGTCTTGAGCGTGATTAGATGACAAGTTTACTACGTATAATATATGACTTCCTTGCCCGGAGCAGATATCTCATCCTTCTGGTTCCTGCAACTGCAGCCATGCTCATATATTGTCAGGATTTAAGCTTTGAACCTACGAACTGGGATGATGAACAACTGGTCTTCAACAATCCTTTCACCCAGACAATAACGGTTGAAAACATAATAAGCATTCTTACTCCCGGGAAAACTTCGGAAGACAAATTATACCTGCCGGTCACATATCTTTCAAACCTGGTTGAATTCCAGCTTCCTGGCAATAGATCCAGAACCGTTCATTTCGACAATCTTGCGCTGCATCTTGTAAATATCTGCTTGGTTTTCATGTTAGTCTCAGTTGTCGCCAGGGAGAGGCTCGCAGGATTCATTGCTGCCCTCCTGTTCACGGTACATCCTCTACAGGCTGAAGCCGTAGCCTGGGGCATGGGCAGAAAAGATCTGCTCATGACGATGTTCTCTCTCCTTTCAATGATCAGCTTCACAGAATTCATTAATGCAGGTTCAAGGAAGGCGTACATGCTTTCGCTGGTCTTCTTCCTTGTGGCGGTCTTTTCAAAACCCTCGGCTTTCATATTGCCTCTTGTCCTGCTCGCCTTGTGCTGGAGGTTTGAAAAGAAAATCGACAGGGAGCTTCTTTTCAGGCTCCTTCCCTTCTTCCTGATTTCCATGGCCGTATGCGCCCTCAACTCGTTGCTTGAGGTTAACACTTTCGGACACGAGGTCAGATACGTCTTTTTCAGGATGCTTTTCATACCAGCTATTGCCTGTGAATGGATTTTGCGGATTCTTCTTCTGGATAATCCCCAGCCTTATTACTCCTGGTACGACTATTATGACGGAAACTGTATTTCCGCATATGCATATGTTCCCTTTGCGGCCATACTGGCTGTGACGGCATACGCCTTTATAAAAAAACTCAGGATGCTTTTTACATGTATGGGCTTAACCCTCGTTGGCTTTATCCCCGCTTTTATCTTGGCCACGTTCTCATTCAGGGATTTCGTCACAGCCGATAGATATGGGTATTTCCCGCTGATTGGAATTTTCATGCTTGCAGGGGCGGTTGTTTCAATGTCGGGGAGCAAGGTTGTAAAATTCACGCTGGTTTCTGTGTTTCTGTTGTTTGCCATGCTATCCGCCTTCAAGGCGCACAGGCAGGCGGGCGTCTGGAGAAATTCAGAGACTGTATGGAATGCCGTGCTCAAAGAACGGCCAGATTCATTCATCGCCCGCTACAACCTTGGCAACTACTATTTCAAGAGCAGATATGACTTGAAGTCGGCAGAATTCAACTACAGGAAGGCAAACAGCATAACTCCAGATTCAGACTCCTGGTACAATATCGGGATAATCTGTGAACTTACAGGCAGGAAAGAAGAGTCGGACATCTGCTACGGCAGGGCGGTTGTGCTGAATCCGGATTCGGACTATGCCGTGAAGAAACTTGCATTGGCGTATTACAGGAAGAAAGACTTGGACAATTCCCTGAAAATGTTTTCAAGGCTTGCCGAACTTTCGCCCACATCCGCTGACGCTTATCTCTACTGTGGCAGGATATTTGAAATCAAAGGGGACAGGGGCATGGCGGCAAAGGCATATGGGCTTTACGAGAACTTGAAAAAACAGGGCTACTGATTTTTCAGCGCCTTCTCAATATCCTCATTCTTCAGAGTGAATACGAGTATGGATCCCCC
>CAZDNQ010000930.1:0-2008 GCA_964506605.1 uncultured Victivallis sp.
AAAATACAATTGATGATGCCAAAAAGGCGTCAAAGGCAGGCAATGCGCAGGCATCATCCCTTATTGCATGGAATAAAGACAAAGAGTAGTTATTAAGATGTAGGAGTCTCTGCAGACGCTATTTCTTATCCTGCAGGCTGGGCTTCAAACCTTCCTTGACGGTTCTATGTGCAATTTCCCGTATCACCGCCGCATCAGCCTCAGGAAGATCCGGAGGTGTAAAGGCAGGCTTGGTCAAATCACCGTAGATTGTCTCATACCAGACCAGCGCCAGCATATATTTGCCTGCCGTGTTACAGTGCTTGGCGTCGTAGGTGAGCTCATAATCACCGCCCTTATCATTCCCGGCCGTTCGTTCTTCAACCTCCTTCGCCGTGAGCGAAGCGGATGACTTCCCATCCTTCCTAGTCCAGGCCCATCCGCGAATCAGCGAATTCTTCTGGACAGGGAGATCCGGATATTTGAACGCCGACTTTTCGACGTTCTCCTGCACATCTAGCTGCCAGCGCGGATCCTGTCCGATGTTCTGGAAGGCCGTGCCGGAGGGAATGATCTGGTCTGCCTTTATCTCCTTTGCGGTCTTCGCATAGTTGTCGCGCAGTTCCACATACATCTGCTCCGGAGTGATGTTGGCTTTTTTGAGAAGCCCCATGTCGTCCTTGCGGTATGCCCAGGTCTCCTGAAGGTATATCTTCGCCTGCGGCGCATATTTGCGGACGTAGTCGGCCAATTTTGCTGCAAACGGCTGATAGGTCTTGATGTCGCGGCCCAGCCAGGAATGCTGCTGCATCGTCACGATGTCCCATTTGTCACCCTCCAGCATCTCCCTCAGGCTTTTCTTATTATAATATTTGCTGTCCTTGTCGGAGGGGTTGGCCTCGAACTTCTCCGCCATGCCCCAATGCTTCTCCAGGGAGCATCCACCTAGTTCCGCGTGGCCCAGCACGACTGAATTGCCCTGCGACTCGACCAGCTTTGGAAGATATTCGGTGGCGTTCTGCGAAAAACTGTTTCCGATCAGCAGGATCTTGACGGTCTTGCCCGCACCCTGTGCCGGCTGTGCGGCCGGTGCGTCAGCCGCAGTCGCTGCGAACGACATCAGCATTGTTGCCGCTAAAGCTGTCACATGAAATTTAAGCATTGCCAACCTCCATTTATTTAAGAGCACGCTGAAGCTGTGAACTCCAACAATTATTCTGCACCCTGCCGTCTGTCATCTGCCGTCCTCCGCATCCCCTCACTTCGCCGCCATTGCGGCGTCTACTATCTCCTTCGTCGGCTTCCTTACCCAGACGCTCACTTCGACGACGGTGTCGGCGGGAATATTAAGGCTTCCATAGGATGCCGGACCGTTGTGCCAGACCATTACGAAGGCATTTCCGCTCTTTGCGACTTTCGCATCCTTGATCCACTTCGCCCCTTTACCCTGCACCTGCTCCTCCATTATCCATCCATTGGCCTTTGCAGGCTGCTCCTCGAAATCCGTATTTGAGAGCTGGACGTTCTTCATTTCAACTGAATCGTAGAGCATCCAGACCGGATCATCTTTTGTATATTTTGATTTCAAGCGGAGGCGAGCGGTGCATGCGGCACTCGCCTTTATCTTTAGATTTATCTGTGTCCATTCGCCCTCCTTCGCACCGAACTCCCATATGACAAGGGCTTTCTTCGCATCGTTCTTTGCGACAGTGTCCTTGGAAGCCTCGACAACCGTGAGCTGGAGGTTTTCAGGGGCGTTCTTGACGTCGATGTCTATCCTTCCATCAGGAACGGCATCGGCGGAGAACAGGCTTGATGCGGAAAATACCAGCTGGACTGCGATGGCTAGAACGGCGGCCGACCTTGATTTCATTGTCTTCTCCTCGTATTTAAACTTTTTTAAATTTTATTAAAAACGCCTGCTTGACATCTATTTTAAGCGGTTTAAATTAATTGTCAAGCGGTTTAATTTATTTTTTAAATTTTAAATGGAAGGATGGAGATATGAATGCAAAAGGCTCAGGACAGC
>CAZDNQ010000931.1:0-2008 GCA_964506605.1 uncultured Victivallis sp.
AGCCTTCGCATTTGCGATGTCCAGCAGGAACTTGACCTGCTTCTTCGTCGCCGGCAGGTTGATGTTCTTGCCGTTGCTATTCGCCTGTGGAGGCTGTGCCGGTGCGCCTGCAGCAGGAACCGCTGCCTTGCCATTTATTTCATTCTCAACGGAGTTCTTCACCAGCTCGAAGGTGCTGTGTATTCTCTGTTTCAGCTGGTCCTCATTTAGTCCGTCGGGCAGTTCGATCTCGATGGATGCGTGGAAGCACTTCGAGCTGAAATCCACCTCCGCTGGTATCTTCTTCTGGTATGATGCATTAAGTTTGAGCATTGCTGTCTTCCTTCCATGTTATGCCGCGTTCAAGCAGTGGAATTCCTCTTCCGTTATCTCATTCACCTTCATCGTGTGGCTGTAGGTCTCGATGCCGTACGCCTTGTCTGTGGCATCTTCAGCCTGCAAGGCCGCAGTGAACGGGCTTGCAGCCGCAACAAACACGCATACTCTTCCGATTTCTTTGCCCTGGCTGATCACGCCAAGCATCACTTCATAAAAGTTCATTGTCCTTCTCCCTTTTATTGTTTTAGACTGGTGGATAGGCTGTTGGAGCCGATACACACGCATACAGTCATGATGACAAAAAAGTGGAAGTATTTAAACAGGAACTGGAGGGTAGGGCTCCAATGGATGGGTTTGCTGGCTCATATATGGGGAAAGCGTGTTTTCGGAGGAAGAATGTTCATCAAAAATTAAAAAGAGGCATTGCCTCCTCTCGTTATTCCTCGTTGTTCCTGCTTCCAAGCACTTTTACAGCGACATAGCACGTCCGTCCGATCCATCCGGCAACCGCTATCGGAACCGAAGTTATGGCAAGCATCACAACGCCGGCATCATCAATCCATCCCAACACCGGAATGAAGTCTGGAATCAGGTCAATCGGGCTGATGACATAAATTGCGCTTAGCGCCATGACTCCGGTGCATGACACGACTGCGATCAGCAGCGCTTTCAGCGATTCTACGGCGACGTACCTGAACTTCTGCGACGCTGCGGACAGTATCGCAACCGTAATCAGGAAGATCAGCGGTACGGACAGGAATATGAATCCAATAATCATTAACTTTGACATTATATTTTCCCTTTCCAAAGCTGAGGACCGGTTTTTACACCGGTCCTCTGTTATGTTCATCCGAACATTGCCTGAGCCACATGCGAACGCTCCATGTCGTCATCAATTCTGTCGATCTTCATGTGCTTCCACTCGTTACGTTCGCGGAGGCACCTGATGTCACTCTCCCACACGGACTCGCTGCCGACATCAACAAGGATAGAATCGCCCATGAACTCCTTTATGTCCTGGGCGATCTCGCGCTTTATCTGGACTATCCTTGCCGCCGTTACGGAGAACAGCCGGGCTATCTCTCCGGTGCCGTATCCAAGCATCAACTCCTCGACGATCCTACGCTTGCGGGCATCAAGGGTGTTGAGGAACTCCTGCCAGTCGAGGGCGCGGAGCACCTTGGTTGCGGTGTCTTCACCTTTGCAGGCGACCGTATCGCCGACGGTCAAATCTTCTTCATCGCTGACTGGCTCCTGCATCGAGCAGACGGAACCTTCGTTGTCCATTTGGTACCCTGGGCTCATCACGTCAGTACGGATGTCACCGTATGAACGTCTGCCGCTCTTCGTTCTTTGGATTGAGTAATACGCAATGCTGTGGGGCAATGGCGTCTTACCGGCCTTTTCCATCGCTTCAACCATCTCCGCCGCCGATGCGGTGGCATCCTGAATAAGTTCCTGAGGGTCTTCAGATCCCATCGGCCTGACAGTCCTTGGAACCGTGTTCCTGATGATGGGGTAGATTTCCTTCTCTAACATCAACGCTGCTGAAGGACTCATTGGTGTCTTTCCTCTCGTCTTGTATGATTTAAAAGTCCCGAAACCATTCCGGGACAGTGAGAGGCGTCTCTCAGATATGATGCCAAAAAAAGGAGTGGTTTTAAAGTGAAAAAAAGGAAATGTTTAATTC
>CAZDNQ010000932.1:0-2003 GCA_964506605.1 uncultured Victivallis sp.
AAGCGTCGGAGTGAGGAACTGCGCCATGTCGATGTTGTCATACCCGACCACGCTCATCTCGTCCGGCACCCTGACATTCATCTCACGCAGGACTTCCATCACCGATATCGCCGCCATGTCGTTGTGTGCGAAGATCGCAGTGAACTTCCTGTCAACAAGATCCTTCACGCATCTCCTGACATCGTCGTCCGAAAAATCATATTTCAGCGTCACATTCTCCGAAGCGGGCATTTTATATTTTTTTATTCCCTCAAGGAATCCGGCCCTTCTGTCGTTGACGCTTGTCTCGTCCTCCTGCCTGTCGATATACGCGATCTTCCTGTGCCCAAGTCCATGGAGATGTTCAACCATCTTCATGGCTCCGGTCCTGTTCTCCGCCACCACATAGTCATATGGCTCGCTGCCGTAGTTGTTGACAAGCACCACCGGCACTCCGCGCTCACCGAGTTCTTTGAGCATGAACTTGTTCTTCGGTGTCTCGTTGTACCAGAAGATCACTCCGCCCGGACTGCAGCCCATGCACTTTTCAAGAGGCGAGCTCTTTTCAGAGAAATTGAAATATGAGATGTTGACCTGGCAGTTCACCTCTGACATCGCCTCGCATACCGCCTCGAGGATTCCTGATCTCATGAACGCAACCGTGATCTTCGGGCTTTTGGGGACCGCAGGAAGTACGACTGTCACCGTCTTTACGGCAGTCCTGCCTTCTATTTCAGAGGTGGAAAGCTTCGTCAGGTTGGCGACGAAGGTTCCTTTTCCATGCTGCTTGTGGAGGACGCCTGTGTTTACGAGGGTCTGGACAGCGTGTCTGGCGGTCATATGCGCCACGTTGAACTGCCTTGCGAGCTCACGTTCTCCCGGCAGCTTGTCGCCGACCTTCATATTGCCGCTCTTTATAAGATCAAAGATCCTGTTCTGGAGCTGGTAGTATTTGGGTATTCCCGGCTCCTGTATTGCTGTTGTCCTGATATTCATATTGAAAGGCCCTATTATGCTCTTCTGTTATACTGCTCTATAACAGTATTTTAACATAAAAAGAAACGTTGTCAATACTATTTCCGAAGAATTTTAAAGTTTTTTGGAGTAGGTACGCCCTTCAGGGTGTACCATTTTTGAATATATGGGACAGGCTTCCGTCTTCGCCCAAAAGCTACGCCGGACACAGAAAGCACGTCCCTACTTAAAGAATTTCAACCAAGCCCAAACTATTGATCTTTCCTGACAAAGCCATTCTCCTCGAGGATACTGGCGTATCTGGCAATCGTTCGCGGCAGGACATTCACATAGCCGTTCCTTATCCTGTCTACCAGCTGCATGAACCGAGAACCGTGCTTCCATATATAAGGAGCAAATGCGATCACCGGCGCGTCAAGCGTCCCAATGACCCATCCGGGTCTGATATGCGGTGTTGTCTCCAGATCCTCAGCATTTGTAATCCTTACGAAGGGAGAGGCTGGTTGGACAACACGACAAGATTGGTTGATAACCGTAAAGTTCTTCTCCTTATGGACTATCCGGTTCCTGCCCGGCATCAGAGACGAAATGAAATATTCCAATCCTGCTCCCTCTACAGCCTTGAAAGCCGGCTTGTTCACAAATGACAGCGTCGGCAGATCGCTGTCCATGAACGCATAATATCCCTTCGGCGAATAGTCGCCGGCGATATTCCTTATCCTGGAAAGAGAATTCATGCAATGTTCCTTGAGCATCTTCGGCGGACAGTTCACTTCCGCCAGCACTCCCATCCCACCGGAATGAAGCACGGGTTCCGCATGACCAAGGACACCGCCTTTTGATCTTGACACCGAAAGAAGCTCCCACATCTGCGGGCATGTCTCGTATCTTGCGGCATGAACTCCGAACCCCATCTTCACACCTGTGAAGGAAATGAGATCGAAAAGCGCGAGCATCGCCTCATTGTGCGCCATCTCGCCTGAATGCCACATCAGCGTCGAAAGTATTTTCCCTTCCTTTGCATATTCAAGAAGGGTATCGTCATCAGG
>CAZDNQ010000933.1:0-2001 GCA_964506605.1 uncultured Victivallis sp.
AAGAGGCTCAACAGCTATGTATACTGGTTCGGAGATGCAAAAATGTATCTGGACACGTCGGGATCATCAAATCCGCAGAGCTGGTATGCAAACCACTATTTGCATGCCGAAGCTGCCACCCAGTCAAACATCCCATGGATGTGGGCAAGGCAGAATCCAGGTATAATGGGAACCAGCGTTGTTCCAGTAAATTGGACGGGGCATCCGGGCGACCGTGCCAATTTCGTCATGGGAGACGGGCGTACAGAAGATAGGTCCTACAGTGAATTCAGGGGGATGGGGACTGTGGAAAGGAACAAATGGTACAAGGGCTTCACCCCGTAGCAAATTAAATGGATAATATGATGAAAAGGACATTTCTCCGGATTGTGATGGTTGCCGCTTTGTCCTGCCTGTGCCTGGCGCAGCTTTCCGCCCAGGAGGACAAACAGGATGCAAAGGGAACTTCTTCGTTCGCCGTCGTCGGAGACGTACAGGTCAAGGGGCATTCCTCGAAATGGTTGAAGGCCGCGAAATGGATCGCCGAAAGAAAGCCGGAATTCTGGTTCCCCATGGGCGATCTCGTCGATGAAGGATTGAAACCGGACCAGTGGGAGGCCTTCAGGGAGGGTGAGAAGATCATATCTCCTGTCTCGAAGGTCCTGCCAGTCCTCGGCAACCATGACCATTATACGAAATCTCCAGAAAAAAAGAACATCGAATCAATGCCCGGGCTGTACCTTGAGAACTTCAGCGTTCCGGAAAACGGCCCGGAAGAATTGCTGAAAAGATGCTATTATGTCAAGACAAAAAACTGTCTCTTCGTGGTCCTTGACACGAACTGCTTCATCGAAGGTGGAAATCCGAAAAAGCTTCTCAGCGGTGTTGAGACGCCGTGGCTCAGAAAGGTGCTTTCGGAGAACAAGGCGCGCTGGACATTTGTCTTCACCCATGCCCCTCTTTATTCTTCCGGCAGGCATGGCACTGAGAGCGAATGGCTGAGGAAGGAATGGTGCCATCTCTTCGATGAATTCGGAGTCGACGCTGTATTCAGCGGCCATACACACGCCTTCGAGGTGACAAAACCGATCAGGAACGGAGTTGTCGCTGAAAACGGAAAGGGGACGGTCTACTATAATTCCGGGGGAATCACTTTCTCCGATGTAGCCAAGGGGGACTGGTACACGGATTTCCTCCAGAAGGAAGACAGGAAACTCATGATTGGGATCGTCGAACTGAAGGATAATTCAGCCGCGATAACTACCTGGGACATTGATTCAGGAACAGCAATAAATACTGTCAGCCTGAAGAAAGACTGAGCATCGCCCGGATCCAGCGTCATGCAAGTAGCAAGTTTCCAGTATCCAATATCGCCTTATTTCTTCTGCCAGGGAAGCTGCCATTTCCCCTCTTCGAACAGTCCGTTGAGGGCGACGCAGATTCCTGAGTATTCGCCCATCTGGTTCCCAAGGGCGGTAACGTCAATCTTCATGGCGCTGTTCATTTCCTTCCAGCAGAACCTGGGAAGATTCTTCCTGATGGGGTCGAGCATGAGATTGCCGGCATGGCATGCGATCGTGCCGAGGACGATCATCTCAGGATTGAGTGAGTTCGCGAAGATTCCTATGGCCTGGGCGTTCCTCATGCAGATCTCATCCCAGAGGTCAAGGGCGTATCCGTTTTTGTCTTTAACGGCTTCAATCAGCGCCGGATAACCGAGCTTGTCAATTTTTCCGCCAACATAGTCGATTATAGGATGGTTCGGCTGACCGGCAATTTCCCTCTGCATCCTCTGTGAGACTGCCCTTCCTCCGCAGAACGCCTCGTAACAGCCCCTGAGTCCGCAATTGCATACGGGACCCTTCGGATCAAGGACAATATGCCCCAGCTCTCCCGCCATGAAACTTACGCCCTGATCCAGATGACCATTTGCAATTATTCCACCGCCTATCCCCGTGCTCATGGTGAGATAGATAAGATGTTTGCATCCTTTTCCGGCGCCGAAAAACCACTCGGCGAGAA
>CAZDNQ010000934.1:0-1994 GCA_964506605.1 uncultured Victivallis sp.
CATCGGCGGAAGGAGGTGAGGTTCCAGCGCTGCCCCTGAACGTGTTGCCTTCACCTTTTGCTGTCAGTCAGAACATTACAGGAGTGCCGGCTGCCTCGAAGACCGAAATCAAGAACGGCGGTATCTCATGCGGGACAAAATCACTCGTGTTTGATGGTAATGGAGCCGTAAAGTTCATATCCAATAATGCTTCCACAGGTCAGTTCACGCTTCCTTTCAGGCTGGTTGACAGCAGGCTGAAAACGGAGCAATGGCTTGCTGTCGGACAGAACTGGCCCGCAAAATATTTTGATATCGAGAAGTCCGGGATCAAGGAGGAGCAGGGTGGGTGGACATACGAGAAGGTCTTCAGGAACGAGGGGAAGAATGCCTCCTGCAGGACAAGACTTAAGCTCCTCCAGGACTGCAGGATATCGTTGTCATATGAGTGGACGCAGTTCGGAACCGGGGATTTCAAGCTTGTTCCAAGTCCTATGATATTCGAGGTAGGACAGGTTGTTTCTGCCGGGAATGCATGCGTGGTCGACGGAGAGAGGATTGCTCTTCCATCTGATGAGGTTGAAAAGGTCATTTTCCGGAAACGTGGATTCAAGGAGGTCTCAATCCTTGCTTCAAATCCTGCGCAGTCGATGAAGGTGACGGCCGACGGGGCTTGTGATGAGTTTTTCATTGATTGCCGAAAAGGATCAGTTATGTTCAGGTTCGCTCCGGATTCCAGGCAGGGGCGGATGGCGTTGCTTCTTGACATGTCCGGAGGATTGGACGTCAAGGAATCTGAACAGACGTATGCTGGAATAGATTTCATGGCGGTTGACAATCTTGAGCTGCCTGACTATAAGGCGTCCCGTAATCTTATCCAGAATCCTTCCTTCGAGCAGGGATTCGACTATTTCTGGGATCTCCACCATGTAGCCTATGAAAAGGAGATTGCCGACCATCCGGATCTCTGGAGGTTCAAACCGTTTACAATCGATGATGGAGAGTCGAAGTTTGGCTCCAGGAGCCTGAAGATTGCCGCGAGGCAGAGACGCGACGGGGATTTCAGGGAAATAGGATTTCCAGTCAGGACCTTTCCAGTTCCGCTGTCGCAGGGGAGATATTCCTTCAGCCTATATGCCAAGGGGGAAGCGGGAAAGAAGCAGCGTTTGAGCGTATGGTTCCCGAATTCCTCCTGGCTTGGGAACCAGTTCCTTCCAATCAGTTCTGCGGACGGCAAGGAGACTGCCCAGAAGGTTTTTGATCTCTCCCCGGGATGGAACCGATATGCGTTCAGCTTTGAAGTTCCGAAGTCTACGCCGGTATTTGCTTCAATCGGAGCCGACTCGGACGGAGCGGAGGGCAGTGTGTGGCTGGATGGGCTGCAGCTTGAACCAGGTAAGGAGCCTGGAGATTTCACTTCCGCTCCAGTGGCCGGAAAGCTGTTGACTTCATCTCCGGACAATTTCATAGAGACGAAAGCCAGTATTGATGCCAGGCTGGAGATAACGGGGAAGCCGGAGATGACAGGGAAAGTGTCTGTCAATGTCAGGAACTTTTTTGGCGAAGAGGTCTTTAAATGTATTCTTCCTTTCACCTGTGGCAAGGATGGGAGAACTACCGTTGCAATTCCTCTGGAAGGGAAATTGCCTCGGGGAATATTCGTCCTCAAGGCTTCTTATGAACTGTCCGACGGTTTCAGGACCTGCGATCTTCACAGGTGCTCCATAATGGACTTCCTGGAGAACAGGCACCGGCTAAAGAATATTTTCGCCGAGGATTACGGTTCTCCTGAGGCCCGTTACGACTTCCTGACGCTGCTTGACCGCTACAGGAAGATCGGCATCGGGGCGAAGAACCATGTTGGCAGTTATGACAAGGTGATATGGGACGCCTACCGACAGTATGGGGTTGAGCCCACGGACGCAACGATGCTGTCGCAGCTGTTCACGTACACTGGCAATACGCGGAAGGTCACAGGCTTTGCTGTTGCCGAGAAGCCGTTGGGATGGGGTGCA
>CAZDNQ010000935.1:0-1986 GCA_964506605.1 uncultured Victivallis sp.
TAACGACTGCGGAATGCGATGCGATGATCGCAGCTGCGAAAAAGGGCGGACTTGTTGCGAGCACATACCACAACCGCCACTGGGACGGCTGCATCCTGCATGCGGTCAAGACAATCCGCGGCGGGGCGATTGGCGAAGTTGTCAGGATCGAGGCGCACATGGGCGGATGGGGACAGCCAGGCGACTGGTGGCGCACGAGCAAGTCGATCTCCGGCGGGATACTCTATGACTGGGGCGTCCACCTCCTCGAATACTCGTTCCAGATCATGGAAGGCGAGAAGATGAGCGAGGTTGCGGGTTTCGCAAAGACAGGCTTCTGGGCGCCGAAGACCAAATGGAAGAACGACAGCAACGAGGACGAAGGTTTCGCCGTTGTCCGCTTCAAGTCCGGGAAATGGCTCACGCTCTGCATCTCTTCGATCGAGTCGAAGCCCAAGGAAGGGACCGTCGAGATCACCGGCACAAAAGGTTCGCTGGTCATGAACCATGGCGACTGGAAGCTCATTACGCACAAGGACGGAGTGACTGTCACTGAGACAGGCAAGAATCCCCAGAGCGAAGGATGGAAGCTCTATCAGAATGTCGCGGACCACCTGGTGAAAGGCGAAAAGCTGATCATCACTCCGGAATGGGCGCGCCGTCCAATACATGTCCTTGAGCTGGCTGGAAAGAGCGCGAAGGCGGGAACCTCCGTCAAGGTCAAGTACGAATAAATTCAAAAGGACGTGGTGGCCCCTAAGTTTTTAGGGGTCACCTTTTGTCCTGAGTGCATTCTTTGCGGCTGCTGTTGGGAAAGAACGAAGAACAGCCCTCACGGGCTTGACTACGAGCAGATTCACGAAGGCAATTGCATTACGTTGGTAGTTAATGCCGCAAGGCATGTTCATGCAATTTGATTGCTACTTGATATGGATTATGAAATCTTCTGACATCCAGATACGGGATCCGTTCATCCTTCCAGTTCCGGGGGAGGGGAGATATTATCTTTTCGGCACTACGGACAAGAATGCATGGAGCGGGTCCGGGCACAGCTTTGAATGTTATCGCGGCAGGGATCTTGAAGACTGGGAAGGGCCGATTACGGCGTTCAGGCCTCCAGGGAATTTCTGGGCGACAACCCAGTTCTGGGCGCCGGAGGTCCACGAGTATGCTGGTAAATTCTACATGTTTGCGTCATTCAAGGCTGACGGAGTATGCCGAGGGACCCAGATACTTGTTTCAGAAAAACCTGAAGGTCCATATGCGCCTCTGACTTCCAATCCAGTTACGCCTCCTGGCTGGGAATGCCTTGACGGTACTCTGCATGTGGATGAAGGCGGTTATCCCTGGATGGTGTTCTGCCATGAATGGCTGCAGATCAATGACGGTACGATCTGTGCAATGAAGCTTTCGCAGGATTTGAAATGCGCGGAGGGAGAACCTGTTCTGCTGTTCCATGGTTCTGACGCAGCCTGGGCCAGACCTCATCAGCCTGGGAAATATGTGACAGACGGACCGTTTATTCATCGTGCCACAGATGGAAGCCTGCTCATGCTATGGTCGAGCACAGGCAAAGAAGGATATGCCATGGGAATTGCGAAATCCGCAAATGGCAGGATAACCGGCCCCTGGAAACATGTCTCAGAACCGATTTATGGCAAGGATGGCGGACACGGGATGATATTCAAGACCTTCGAAGGACAGCTGATGATGACACTGCACCGGCCGAACAATACTCCTGATGAACGGCCTGTATTCATGAAGATCAGGGAGTGCAATGGCGGACTGGAAAGGCCGTCCTCCGTTTAAAACAACGCCGGCCAGGATGGCCGCGCTCCTGAAGAAAACAATGGTACAGGCTAAAGTTTACCCGCCATCCCGAGGCTGGCAAGCCTCAGGCGGCGCCAAAGGTTTATACGCCTCAGGCGGTACGACCAGGGCCCGTAACTACTTTCCAAACCCGTGATAAATGGAAAAGAATGGTACAGGCTAAAGCCCGTACCTACT
>CAZDNQ010000936.1:0-1982 GCA_964506605.1 uncultured Victivallis sp.
GTTCTCAAGGCCGGCGGATATCTTTCTGAGGTCATCTGCAAGACGTCCGGCGAACTTGTCGACGTCCGGACAGTTGTGTCCGTATTTCGGGATTCCGGCAAAACGGACCCTGAGCTTCTCATGCCCCGCCCAGTCGGCCTTCAAGACCGCTTCAAGGTCCTGCGGGCTGATCCATTTCCTGTCGTAGCACGCATATTTGATCGCATACATGGAGTCGATGATGGTCCCGAAGCCGACAAGGCTCAGGCCGGAAGGATTATATCTTGCGCCTCCGGCGCTGTAGTCCCTTCGGTTCTCAAGGCATCCATGGAGCATCGACGAGAAGAACGGGCATGGATTGACAGATGACCAGACGGAACCTGTTGCGCGCCTGACCTCGGCGCCGTTCACGATGAAATCGGAAATTGTCTTCATGAATCTAGAGTAGCACTCCTCGAAATCCGCGCCCCCAAGTATTTTCAACGGCCTTGCCGACAGGCTGGAATAAGTCTCATCGAGCTCTCCGTGGTCATGTATGCAGAAATCGAGTATCCTGGGCATGTTGAAATAATAATACGCCCCTTCCGAATGTTCGCAGCCCTCGATGATCGTCTCCTGGCATCCTCCTGCGCCGTACAGGTTGCAGTCCTCAGGCTTCTTGCCGGCCTTGACGTTGGCTTCTATGATTGAATCGTCGTTCAGGAAGGCAAACACGTTGTGCCCATCGATGACCTGCCTTGCAAGTTCCCGGACATACCTCCTGTCGGAACCCCTTCCAAAGCGGCAGTTCAGCTTCGGATTGACAAAGCCATGCTTGAAATGCGCCTCCAGGAAGATTTCCGTGACTTCGTTGTATATCGGGCGCCCTTCCCTGTCACAGCCTCCGAGCGTGACCGTCGTGGAAGTTTCGGGCCACTGGCTGTTCTCAATGTCGAACTTTATGTCAGTATATACCATCCATCTGCCGACGAGGTCCAAGGCCTCATCGCGAGTGAGCCTTCCGCCGCGCAGGTCGTCCTCATACAGTTTGGAGAGCACCCTGTCCGGATGCCCGAGTATCGACATGCCTATGCCTTCTATGCTGGCAGTGGCCTCGCGTATGAAAAGCAATGCCGCCAGCCCCTCATGGAAAGTCCTCGGCGGATGTTCGGGGACATGGCGTGCGGATTCGGCGATGAGCGAAAGAAATCTCCTTTCAATCTCGTTTCCTGCGGACGGCAGCAGCTCCTCCGCCTTTCTGGAAAACTTCCTTGATATGGAAATCACCGCATTCATGCTCCGTACTGCGGCATCAATGAAATTTGACTCGGCTTCGCTCCTGCATCCCCTGCGGCTTTCAATCGCCTCGGTGATGATTCCTGACAGGCCTTTCTCCAGCACCTTGGTGTAACCCGGGCTGTGGTGGTCGGAATCAACACAGCAGCCGAACCAGTCGATTGCATATTTCTCCCTCAGCTTCAGCATCCTGTACTTCCCGGGACTGTTCTTCTCGAAGAGATGCTGGTTTTTCCTGAACATCCAGGAACCGACATTGAAGCTGTCAGGCGTCCCCCAGTTCTGCGAGGATCGCACGCCCATCTCGAAATAGAACGGGCTATATGAAAAGATCACAGGCTCGAATTTTTCGGCTATCACCTCATGGAGTTTTGCCTTGATGAGGACGGGATCGGCTCCGGGATTTCTTCCGGCGAAATCATCCATGGTCCTCTCAATCTCCAGCGAGATCCCGAAAGCGGCCATATCGGGCGAGCCATCTTCCTTGAACCTGGGCCACTTCGTAGCGTAATAATTCCTAAGCTGCTCCTTCAACTTTTTCATCTCATCCTTTCTTGACTGGTATCCTTGTCGCCCCCTGTACGGTCTCAATCCATTCCCTCACCGCGTCGTCGGCAGGAAACTCATTGCTGTCAAGAGGATATTCCCTGCCCAGGCGGGAGCTCTTGGACTTTCCGAGGGGATGGTATGGGAGAATGTTGATCTCGATGATGTTCTGCAGCTTCTCC
>CAZDNQ010000937.1:0-1980 GCA_964506605.1 uncultured Victivallis sp.
AAAGTATTGCGATTAAAATACGTATGAACACCCGATAATATGTTTGGCTTACAACCTCGAATATAAGAATGCAGGTCAGGATAACCATTTTCTTCAGACAGGTGGCTATCGCCACAAAGAGTCACGAGGCAATTCCACAAGCTCAATGACAACTTCTTCTGTTCATCTTCTTCTTTTTCCCGACCAATTCGTTGCATTAACGACGAGGCCCCGTCAATTATACGAATCGTGTAGGTTTCGTCATTACTCCTACTGGCGGCTCCTTTGCTAAAAGCCCCCCTATCGAACCCCGGCTGTTTATACAGTGTATACCAATATTTTGTCACGCTTCGGATCTGCGGCTTCGAAGCGACCTTGACATGATCCAACAGCAATTCAAAATCTTTCCAACACGCCTCGGAGATGATTTTATGATAGTGCTCGACATCAAGGAAGAGGACATCGACCTCGGGATCTGCAGGTAAAAAGAATGTTTTTAACTCTGCAGTGGGGAAATAGATAGGCGTCTGCCCGGGCTTGGCAAGGACAAATCCCTTCACCAATGATTTTACCCAGAGCCTGATTGATCGGCAAAGTCGCGATTCCATCGAGGCCTTCTCAGACGCAGGACTTCGACTGTAATATTCAACAATCATCTTGAGGAACCGATCCACGTCTGATTCCGCGCAATTTTCAATCTTCTCATCGATGATGACTCGAATCAAATCTGCTTTTGATGGCGTCTTAAGAGCGTATCGCCTAATCAGCTCGCATGCTTCCGGTATGGCCAAAATCTTTTCCGCAATTATATTGCTCCCATCCGCTCCGTCCGTCGGGAGGAAAAGGATAGGATTCTTTATATCCTTGGAAAATGCGGCAACCGCCTTGTTCTGCTGGTTCAGGAAGATCGGCAACCGCTTCCCCTTCCCGACTCGGTCACTATTTTCACCGATCCATTTATAGAACTGCGCCAGCCATGTGACAGACATCATTTCCACAAATGCAGCAGTAATCTTATCGAGGAGGGATATATCGGTCGGGCTCTCTACCGTACAGTTACGAACAAAGTCGGCCACATTGCGATCAATGCTCGAATCATTCCAGCGGGATGTGAACGCCCAGTAATAGGGCTGTCCATAAAGCTGCTGAAGTTGCTTATCATCGAAAATCTGCGGTAGCCGCTCGGTAGTTGGCCAAATAGCATAATCGCCATAGACATAGCTACCTTGCGCAGGGACGACGCGTTCCGATTTGAAACATTTCAACATTTCCACATAAAACGGCTTAAAGGACAAAGAGTCTTCCGGCTGTTCGATTTTTAGCGGCAAGACATCAAGGATATCGTCCATATAAACCGGACGATAGGATTTTTCGCCAATATTCCGTAGTAGAAGAATGCTGTCTGCGGATAGCTGGGCGAGTTTGGCGACCATGTCCTCGTTGTGAGGTTCGGAGGCCTTGATTCCTTCACGGCTGTCAGTCAGTAGGAAGGGAGCTTGTATAATGAAATGCAGGCCTGTCTCATGTCGTGTCGGGAAAAAACAGAATGCCTTGTAATTGGTAGGCTTCACATGCCCATTCTCGTCCAATAAAAACCCGACAGAATATTTCATGTTTGCCGCATCGGTCCGCGAGAACAGCCAAATGCGTGAACATATTTTTTCGGTTGAGGTCGTTTTCGTATATTCAATGAGTTCACCGGTGGTATCCAGAGAAGCGACTCCTACTCCTCTGAATGTTTCCGTCCTGACAACTTTTTTCTGATATTGTCCGATATCTGATGCGCAATTGAACACGATCGTTTCAAGCTTGTGCAAAAACAAGGTCGGGAAGATCAACGAATTCAACTTCTTTAGAGAATCGTCCTTCGGGTTCTTCACCATCTGATTATTAAAAGGGAACACGAAGACGGTCTCGGTCGCTTTGCGCCCGGGATAATCGTGATCAAGCAAGACTGGAACAATCTGACGTTCTATCCTAAATGCGATACCAGGGGCATAG
>CAZDNQ010000938.1:0-1979 GCA_964506605.1 uncultured Victivallis sp.
TGCAGAAGGAGCAGATCCGCCTGCTGACCATGCTGACGGAAGAGTTGAAGGCCGGAAAGCCGGAAAGCAAAGACGCTATATAGGCCGACTATTATCACCGAATTATTGTCGATCCTTGTGCCGGAAGATATCGGACCCCGATTCCATGCGCAGCGCTGTAAACAGGTAGCCAAAGGCATCTCGGGTCGAGATAAGGTGTTGATCATTCATGATGTGATGTGATAATACCGATTAATCAAATCACATTATGAAGCGAAAAAGGCACATAATCACATCATCATGAGAAGGGATTAAATGGCGAAAGCACCTCAGTATATCTGGCAGAGACCGAACTGGACAAACTTTGCCTGGAGAAGCGAGGAGATTCTCAATCTCCTCGGGAGATGTCGCCTGGTACAGGGAAAGCTCCTGGGGAAGGTGATCGACCTGGGGCTGGCACTCGATGTTCAGGCCCATGCCGAGGTCCTGGCTGAGGAAACCATGAAAACATCAGCCATCGAGGGAGAGAAGCTCGACATCCGCTCCGTCCGCTCCTCTGTTGCCCGCAAGCTTGGTCTTCCCTCTGCAGGGCTTCCTGTGGACCGGCATGTAGATGGTGTCGTAGCGGTGATCCTGGACGCCACCCTGAATCACCACGAACCCCTGAATCCTGAACGTCTGTATGGATGGCATGCCGGGCTGTTTCCCACAGGGTATTCGGGAATGCACAAGATAAGGGTCGGTGCATGGCGGGGAGATGAGCCCATGAGAGTTGTCTCAGGCGCCATCGGAAGGGAGAAGGTACACTTCGTGGCCCCACCGGCTGAGCGGGTTGCTGAGGAGATGGCACTCTTTCTCTCCTGGTGGAATTCGAGCAGGTGCCGCGAGGAAGGCCTGATCCGTGCAGCGATCGGACATTTCCGGTTCGTGACCATCCATCCCTTCGAGGACGGCAATGGGCGGATTGCACGGGCTCTCACGGATATGGCCCTAGCCCAGGATGATTCCCAGAAGCACCGGTACTACAGCCTCTCCTCCCAGATCATGGAGGAGCGGGACAGTTATTACGATATACTTGAAGCTTGCCAGAAGGGAGAAAGCGACATCACGCCGTGGCTGGTCTGGTTCTTGGAGTGTTTTTCCCGGGCCATTGACCGTTCCGAGGCGATCCTCTCCGGGGTGATCAAGAAGGCGACTTTCTGGCGCATGCATGCCCAGGCATCACTGAACGAGAGGCAGCGCAAGGTCATCAACAAGCTCCTCGATGCTGGCCCGGACGGTTTCGAAGGAGGCCTCACCACAAGGAAGTATGCGGCTATGGCCAAAGTGAGCAAACCGACTGCCCTGCGTGAGCTCACCCGCCTCCTCGAACTCGGTCTTATACAACAGAACCCTGGCAAGGGGAGAAGTGTCAGCTATGACCTGATCTGGCCCTCGTAGCTCTTCCATGAGTAAAACAGGAGGCACTAATCCGAAGGATAGAGACCTAAATCAAAAGTGCGAAACATTGTTGACACTACCTTCCTAATGCCGATTTCTGGTACATTTCTGAAAGCCGATTGACAACTAGTCTTGAGAAGATTGTTTTTAAATGTTTTTTTATATTTTCTTAATATTGACCATTGTTGCTTTTGCGTTCAAAATACTTGACTGTGCTTTAGAAAAATTTATTGATTTTTTTTCCTCATAATCAGCGTCTTCGCGATCTATGCGTAATCTTTGAAGATTAAATCCAATTTTTTTTCTTAAACGAGAGGGGCTGTCTCTATATTTATTAATAACAAATGCATGGGTTCCACTTGGAGGGATTGTTAAACCATCTGTGTCACGCAAAAGACATCTGGCTTTGCCGAAAACAGCATAATAAGCTCTACTTATGGAACACCTATATCGTGATTCTTCATTCAGTCCAAGTGAAGAATCCTGGTGAAGACAATGTGCAAGTTGAAGATATTCTTCCCAGTCGAAACTCAAATAATCTCCAGGTGAATATTTAATTC
>CAZDNQ010000939.1:0-1978 GCA_964506605.1 uncultured Victivallis sp.
TACGTTCCGCCAGGAAGCATATCGAAAAATAAATAAGCAGGGCAAGCAGCATTACTATTCCCACAGGCTGCCGGCACCAAAAAGCCAGCGCCACACTCACGCCTGTCACCCATAGACGCCATTCGGAACCTGATTTTATAAAACCAATCATGGACAGATTGCCCAGCAGCAGGAAGAAAAGAGCATATACGGACGACCAGGGATGGAATGTCCAGTCATAGAACGGAACAAGTACCAGGAAAAGAGCATACAACACCCAGAAGAATACCGGGGAGAGGAAGTTCCTCCAGATGTAATATAGCAAGGCGGCGGAAAGCGCGTAAAACAGGACCGTGGTCAGGCGGATGACAATCAGATATGGTCCGAATATTTTTATTGCGAACGCCTGTATGAAAGTTGTCAATGCGCCGTACTGGGTGAACGTATCCCTGAACAGAACTTTCCCGTTGGCCACATCAACCGCCGGCTTCAGCATGATTCCGTCATGGTGGGGATCGACTCCAATCACCGCAAAAACGCTGAACCATAGAAATGTCAGAAAGAAACACAGCAGAGGGATCCATCTGTCCCCTGCATGTTTTCCTACCCCTCCAATTTCACCTGCGAGCAGATCTGATTGCATCTTCCAGCTCCCGGCCTTGTTCAGACAGGATTTGAAGATATCCCAGCTTGGGCAATATCTCAAGACACCTGTTATAAATATAAAGGGAACCTCTAAAAATTGACAAATGGCGCGCAAAAGTAAATTATGGAGAGATGGCAAGGAAAAGCCTTGCGAGCATACCCGAAGGCGGTATGTGAGCAGGGATTTGACGAAGCCAGAATCCATAAGTATCTTTTGCCCTTCGGGTTGCGGATCTTTTTGGCTCAAAGAAGAATGTTTTTCCTTCGGCGTATCGCCCTGGATACGCTTCAGTCAGAAATTCTTTTTGAGCTTCCAAAAATCTTCCGCAACGCGCCAATTGTGAATTTTTAGAGGTTCCCAATATATAGACTCCGGGCAGTGATGTTTACCCGCCTGCGGCGGCGCCAAAGGCGACCAGGCCCAGCGCTCTCCATATACAGGGGGACGGTTCAAGGGGCATGCTGGCACAGCCTGCAATCTTCAATATGGATAAAAAAACAGAGGTCCTGTTCCCAGGACCTCTTTCTGTTAAAAAGGCAAAAGAAGATCAAGGAGATTTACTCATACAGGATATCCTTGTATGTCTTTCCGGGTGGGATCATCGGCAGCACATGTTCCTGGTATTCGACATGGACGTCGAGCACGAATGAACCTTTCGTTTCAAGCATCTCCCTGATGGCATCCTCGACATCTTCCTTCTTGTAGACTTCACGTCCGGGGATCAGATATCCCTTGGCAATGGTCACAAAATCAGGATAAGGCCTGTTGGCGCGCTCGTTGATAAGCACTGTATTTCCACGGCGGCTGCCATAGAAGCGGTCCTCCCACTGAGCGACCATGCCAAGATGCTGGTTGTTGAGGATGATAGTCTTTATGTCGATCTCCTCGTTATGGAGGGTCCCCAGCTCCTGGATGTTCATCTGGAAGCTGCCATCGCCGTCTATATTGACGACAAGACTGTCGGGCTTTGCGACCTTGGCACCCATTGCCGTAGGGAATCCGAATCCCATCGCACCAAGCCCGCCCGAAGCCAGGAACTGCCTCGGATGGCTGTATGTATAATACTGTGCAGACCACATCTGGTGCTGTCCGACTCCAGGCACTACGATAGCCTTTCCGTCCGTGAGACGGCAGAGAGTCTGGATCACGTACTGCGGCTGTATCTTGTTGCTTACCTTGTATGTAAGAGGGTATTTCCTCTTCCATTCGGCGATCTGTGCAAACCAGTCGGAATATTTCTTCCGGATTGGCTTCTTGTTCAGAATTTCAAGCACATCACCTATGTTGGCGACGACTCCGATGTCAGCCGGAACATTCTTATTGATTTCCGATCTGTCTATGTCGACATGGACT
>CAZDNQ010000940.1:0-1973 GCA_964506605.1 uncultured Victivallis sp.
CTCAAGGAGTTGTTCTCTGAAGCAGAAAAACAGTACTCCCATCATGCCGAGGACAAGAACTACAACTTCAGGACCACGATCTCTGCCAAGCTGCCAGACAAGGTTTCGGGAGACTACAAGACGCTTAGGCAGATCATCCTGAACCTCTTCGAAAGCGCTGTCGGTTCCACAACCGCCTCGTCGCTTATAACAGTTGATGTAGGCTGTGGAAATACTGATGCCGAAGACGGCAATTTCATGATGGTGGTGAAGGTGGGGGACATACTTTCGGGATACAATCCTGGCGATGTCCAGCTCCTTCTCAAGTTCCCGCATCCGGACAGGCATTATGCGTCCGTAAGCCTGTGCCTTTCCGTGTGCAGGATCCTCGTGGAGGCCGCAGGCGGCGGACTTGACATCGAACAGTCAGGAGCAAGTTCTTTCAGGATTGTCCTCAGGGTTCCGCTTTCAAAGGAGATTCATGTTGACGGCAAGGCCCCGGGAGCATCGTCGGACAGGAAGACGCCTTCATTCGACAAGAAAGCTGTCAGGATACTTCTTGCGGAGGACGACGTGATCAACAGGGATGTAATGACAATGACCCTGAGGAAGCTAGGATATTCCGGCGTCGACGCGGTCAGGAACGGAGTGGAGACATTCGAAAAATTCTGTCAGAATAAATATGACATCATCCTGCTGGACTGTGAAATGCCGGTCATGGACGGCTTTACTGCAGCAGCGAAGATCCGCGAATCCGAAGAGCTTGCAGGCAAAGCGAGGATTCCCATAATAGCCACCACAGGATATGTGCTGGACGGGGACCGGGACAAATGCCTGGCCGCAGGCATGGATGACTATCTTCCAAAACCCATTGCACCGGACCTCCTGGACTCGAAAATCGGGGAATATTACCTGCGAACCCGGAGCACCACCCAAGTTGAGCCGGAGAAGGAAGGATAGTTCCAGTCAACGCCCTGCCAGCTGGGCGCCGGAACGACTGTCAATCTGGAATTAAAGAACTAGATGCGGCATCGGATGCCGGATAATCTCTTTTTGTTCCAGAAAAAAACTTTGTACCTTTGTGACTTTGTGGTTCAATTGATATATTGAGCCCATGATTATCCTAGGAATAGACACTGCGCTCAGGTGCACCGGATATGGTGTTGTCGATTTCACGTCGTCCGACAGGATAAAGGTTCTGGACTGCGGCGTGATAAAGACAAAGGCTTCGGCCCTCCACAGCGAATGCCTGCGGCGTCTCGCCGGCGGCATGAGGGAGATTATCGGCAAATACCATCCTGAGGTCGTGGCGCTTGAGAGTGCATTCTTCCAGAAGAACATCAAGACCGCGATGATCCTCAGCTATGCGCGCGGGGCGGTGATGACCGTCTGCGCAGAAAACGGCATACCGATCTATGCCTACGCACCGCGAAAGGCGAAGCAGTCGGTCTGCGGAAATGGCGCGGCGTCCAAGGAACAGGTGGCATATCTGCTTGCCGGGCGCCTTGGAATCAACGTTAACGACATGCCCCTTGATTCCTCCGACGCGCTGGCCCTCGCGATATGCCATGGACAGATCGCCACAAGCCCGATGTCGCAGCACCTGCTCAAGGAAATCATTTGAGAATAATATTTTCAGACAGGATTACAGGATTTCCCGGATTAGATAAATGCAATTTATCCTGTAAATCCAGTTATCCTGTCAAAAATCATAAAGTATAGGATTAATTGACATGTATTACAGGATGAAGACAGGTTTCGCCAACGGGCTAGGGGAGTTCAAATCCCTTGCCAGGACTTCCAAGGGTGTAGTTCTTGCCTATGAGGTTGAGAAGGCCAGGATTGAATTCCTCAAGGACGATATTTTAAGGATCAAGATATCGCAGGCGGGGAAATTCGACGAGAAGCCAAGCTGTTCGGTCGCGGAGATCCCTTCGTCAAAGGTCGGATTTAAGATCAGGGAGGACGGGAAGCAGATCGTCGTTGGGAGCTCA
>CAZDNQ010000941.1:0-1970 GCA_964506605.1 uncultured Victivallis sp.
CCTGGCTATGCTTTTCTCATATCCCCACCGCAACGCAACACACCCGCCGCGCAGCTGTTTTGTCCAACTCCATACGTCAGGCTCCCATGCAATTCGGCATCATCATCCTCAATGGTCCACCTGCGGCAGGGAAATCCTCAGTCGCCCTTGAGTTACGTCGGCGATATCCGGAATCGGCTCATATTTCTGGTGACGCTTTACGCCTTTTCACTCCAGTAGATGCGAGTGCTATCCTCGGGCCTGGATCTACATACAGAGCTGCGGCAATCCTCTCGAATTTCTATCTTCAAGCTGGCGTCAGCGCCGTGATCTTCGACTACGTATGTGAGAGCCCAATTCAAGTTGATTATTTCAGTTCTGTCATTGATCCGAATACGCCCTGTCGTCTGGTCACTCTTTGGGCGCCTTTACGGACGCTCCAGATCAGGGATGCGACACGACCTGAAGCCACGCGACAAGGGGCACGAGTCGTGCAAAGTGTCGAGGCAATGCAACCCCATCTTGGTGACCTTGGCTGGGTCATCGATACATCGAATAGATCGGTTCAAGATATCGCCCAGCAGATTCAGCAACACCTTCCAGGCATGCAGTGCCTGGCCCATCGTTCCACTCGCACGTTGCCATCACTGGCAGAGTGCACCACTTCTACTCTCGATTTTCCATTCCCCTCCGCCGCCCCGCTATCGACACCGCCGGTTGACTCCGGACATTAGGCATCGCTCCAAGCCAACAGCGCCTCACGTCCCCAAACTGGCAATCAGGTGCAGGAGGAGGGCGGATCTCTGAGAAGACGTGCGATCAGATCTTTTTCTTTGGCTGCTTTTCGTTTTTGACCTTTGCTTTCTCTTTCTGCTTCTCGACTTTCTGCTTCTCGCCCTTCTCCTTGTCCTTCTTGCCGCCTTTGTCACCCATGACGTCCCTCCTGGATTGATTGGGTCCTTCACCCACAAACGGCCATCGTACGTTTACACTATCTGCTCATCTTCCCAACAATGCCAGAATTACGGATATCCGCGGTGGAGATGCCGCAGCCACTTCCCACTTTCTCCCATGCATTCTGATTTTTCGTCCCTCCCATTTCCCGGCCGGAAGCACCGCCGGTTGACTCCATACATCAGGCCCACTCGCATCGGCCCATGAATTCCAAGCTCCAATCCGGCATGCAACTGCGGCATTCTTGAGGAGTGCGCTACCGAAAGGAATCACGTGGCAAAGACAAGTGCTCAGAATGAAAAAAGAAAACGGGAAACAGAAAAGAGGAAGAAAACGGAAAAAATGGTACGAAAACTAGCTGCAGATATGACTGGCAGCCATGCTGAACAAGGAACTACCGCAACGAATGCCAAGGGGGAGAAATCCGCTTCTCAGGTCAATGCCATCCCCGGCCATGCCGTCAAATGCTTGAGGTGCGGCGGCTCGGGCCGTCTGACAACTGCTTGCAACATCTGCAGCGGTCGCGGAACAGTGGCCATACGGTGCCGGAAATGTTCTGGAACCGGAACCTATGTACAAGAAGCTGGCCCATGTGCTCGCTGCAAGGCAACGGGCGTGCTCGCGGACGGGACGGTCTGTCCCCGTTGCAAGGGACACAAGACGCAGGTGGCATTCACGACCCCATGCTCCCAGTGCTCCGGCAGCGGTTCTTTCCATGCGCCATGCAAGAGATGCGGCGGAAGTCTCCACATTGAGATCGACTGCAGCAATTGCCATGGGACCGGCTATTTCCAGCGGAAATAATCGCTGCAAACATGGATACTCCGACATCTTCAGCATCGCGGTTCTGGCCCAACCCATCATTCGATCCTGACGCTGCTGTCACTTCCCGCTTCCTTCCTCATGCATCCTGGTTTCCCGTCTCCTTCCGTCGCCCCGCTGGCTGCAGCGCCGGTTGACTCCATCCGTGAGGCTCCATGGAATTCACTTCCCAATCCCGATATGCCATTCGGTTTGAATGGGGGCTGCACGGCGTG
>CAZDNQ010000942.1:0-1958 GCA_964506605.1 uncultured Victivallis sp.
CGCGGCAGGTCATCTTTGCGACGGCGCCGCTGTAGTTATATCCTGATTTGAGCGGCTGACGCATGTAATATGGTTCATCGGTAGTTGTCCACTCAGATGAGATCCTGTTATCCCACCTAGACTCATAGGTGCACCATTTAACATAAGGGAGGGGATTCTTATAGGGATCCGTTTCGGCGGGGTTATCTACATCAACATCGCCCATGCTTCTCTTGCCCGCCTGAGCGACAATCTCTTCACGTGCACGGTCGAATGTCCCAGTGTCGTTTACACTGGAATATTGCACATAGATGGGTGAATATTCGCACTCCTCCGGGAATCTCACAGAATCACTGGTAATTGCTGCAACCCACCACCCGGTTCCGAAAGAGCATTCAGCTGGATCATCAAAATAAAAACTGGTGTAATTGGGAGATACCAAGCTCCTTAACGTGGGCTGGCACCAGTATTTGGAGGAAATCGCACTATAGAGACCGAGGTCCATGAGCCAGGCAGGATCAACTGTCGGCAAAGAGGCAAAGTCGACATTAGGGGCTGCTGCAACCCCGCCCTGCTGATTAACTACTGAATCAACCATGTTTATGTATGGTGTTCTCCAGGAATAGTTTTCAATCTCCTGGTTAACTTGATCCGGGCCATAAAAATCATCATCCAAAAGGTTTTCAATATGCTGTCTAACGATTAATGAATAATGATCTACAGGATTCATGCCGTTGTTCTTCGCGGCCTGCTGGGCCGCGCCGAAACCTAGCATGGGCCCGACAAAGGAGATCCGCGACTGCATTTCAGTGATTATTTCACTTTTTTCAGTAATATTCGCCATTTTTGTATTGATATCATCGGTGGGATTTCCAACAGGATCGAAATTTGTCACCAGCACCATGCACGCCTTCACGAGATTCAGCTCGCCGATCAGGTTGAGGCTGTGCCTCTGCCAGTTGGCGGCGGTAAGCGCAGCGGCATCGGCCGCGGTCTGGGTCTTCACCTTGACCCGCACTACGGAATGAATGTCGAACAGAAAGAAAATGCCAATAAGGAGCACAAGGACGGCGATGACACCTATGATCATCGTCTGGCCTTTTTCAGCTCCGCGTTGGATTTCCCTGCGCATGCTCCTGTTCTCCTATTCTTCTCCGCCGCCTTCGAGATACTCGGCGGCATGGTTTGTAAGCCTGGATGATCCTGTAAGGTCGGTTGACTGGCCTACTGAATCGAACAGAACCCTGTTCTTGTCGAAAAGGTCAAGAAATGGGAATGGATAGTTGAAGAAGCCGACGTTGATGAGAACGCTTCCGCCATTGCCAAGGGAATGTGAATTATAGATTGAAGTGCTAGGAGGCCTGGCAGAATCGTAGTATGTCGGATCATATGTGTTGCCACCCTGCCAGTATTCATATTCAAGCCATCTTGTGCCCTGGATGTATTCTGGAATCATTATCTCTTCAGCCGCGAACTGGGCCATCGGTTCAGGATAGTCTGCATTGTCAGGATTGATCATCTTGCCGGATGCCCCGATAGCTCCGACGCGCGCGCTCCTGTCCTGGAGATAGTCCCTGAATCCCACGCAGTATGAACGGGCGGTCCGGAAGGCCGAATAGTCGGTGAGGATCTTGGCTACAGTTAGATGGAAGACCTGGAGGAGGCCCACAAGGAGTATCATAAGGATGATTGAGCAAAGAAGGGATTCGACAGCGCTCTGCCCTCTGGCATCACTGCCGGCCCTCCGCAGAAACCTCTGTATTCTCATCCTCATTTCTCACCCCGGCACATTTAAAGTTTCAACCGGCATGACATCCTCCGTGCATAGTGGCACGGATCCATTTCCGGAAACCCCGGAGATTTCTTCAACAGGAAGCGGGCGGAGATACGCCAGCCGCCAGGCTTACTGCATCCCGGTGGAATCAAGATCCTTGAGAAGATCTTCGGCATAATCCCGCACTTCAAGTCCAAGGACGAGC
>CAZDNQ010000943.1:0-1958 GCA_964506605.1 uncultured Victivallis sp.
GAATTCGGAGCGGAGACGGCGCAGAAGCTTACTATCCGTGTCCTTAATTTGGCGCTCCAGGCCTATCCTCACCGTTTGCCGACCGTTGAAGGAATTCAGGATATTGTCGAAGAGGTTCTGATTACCTCTCCTTACAAGAAGACGGCGAAGGCTTACATCATTTACCGTGATCAGCATTCCCGTATGCGCGAGATCGCCTCGATTTTTAATGTCGATCTCGTTGAGAAATACCTCTCTCGCCGCGACTGGAAGGTGAATGAGAACTCCAATATGGCCTATTCGCTTCAGGGACTCAACCACTACATTTCGGCGGAGATCTCGCAGGCATACTGGCTCAACCAGGTTTATCCCGCTGAAATTCGGGATGCCCACCAGAACGGTGATTTGCATATCCACGACCTTGGATCAATTAGCGTTTATTGCGTTGGCTGGGACTTGTATGATCTTTTGTTGCAGGGATTCAAGGGCGCGTCAGGCAAGTCCGAGTCGCGTCCGGCCAAGCATTTCCGGTCGGCACTCGGGCAGGTCGTCAATTTCTTCTACACGCTTCAGGGCGAGGCGGCGGGCGCGCAGGCGTTCTCGAATTTTGATACGCTTTTGGCGCCGTTCATCCATTATGACAAGCTGTCTTACAGCGAAGTCCGCCAGGCGTTGCAGGAGTTCCTGTTCAACGTGAATGTCCCCACTCGCGTGGGTTTTCAGACGCCGTTCACCAATATCACCATGGACGTCCGTGTCCCGTCATTTTACAAGGACAAGGGGGTCATCATCGGTGGGGAAGTTCAGGATTCGACTTACGGTGAGTTCCAGGTCGAGATGGACATGTTCAACAAGGCGTTTCTTGAGGTCATGCTCGAGGGCGATGCCAAGGGCCGGGTCTTCACGTTCCCGATCCCGACGTACAATATCACCAAGGACTTCGAGTGGGACAACCCGCAGCTGAAGCCGCTGTGGGAGATCACAGCCAAGTACGGGATTCCGTCCTTCACCAATTACATCAATTCTGACATGAATCCTGAGGACGCGCGCTCCATGTGCTGCCGTCTCAGGATCGACAACCGCCAGCTCACGGCTCGCGGCGGCGGGCTTTTCGGCGCAGCGCCCTTGACCGGTTCGATCGGTGTTGTGACGATCAACATGCCGCGTCTGGGGTACGCTTGCAAGAACGAGGAGACGTTCTTTGCGGCCCTCGAACACCAGATGATCCTGGCGAAGGAAAGCCTCGAGATCAAGCGCAAGGGGCTGGAGAAGCTCACGGATGATAACCTGTACCCGTACATGAAGTTTTATCTCCGCAATATGAAGTCTCGGTTCGGGCAGTACTGGAAGAATCACTTTTCAACGATCGGTCTGGTCGGCATGAACGAGTGCTGTCTGAATTTTCTGGGTGAGAACATCGCTACGCCGCGTGGTAAGAAGTTCGCGGAGGATACGCTCGACTTCATGCGCAAGGTGCTCCTTCAGTTCCAGCAGGAGACCGGCAATAACTATAACCTGGAAGCAACTCCGGCCGAGGGCGTTTCCTATCGTCTGGCGCGCATGGACAAGGACATGTATCCGGAATTGCGTCGCGAGAGCCTGGGGGAGGCGGCGGAGCCGTACTACACCAACTCCACGCATCTCCCGGTCAATCACACCGACGACATCTTCGAGGTCTTTGATCACCAGGATTCGCTGCAGGCCCGCTACACCGGCGGCACGACCATCCATGTCTTCGTGGGCGAGCGGATCGACAACACGGACGCGGTCAAGAATTTCGTGAGGACGGTCTGTACCAAGTACAGTCTGCCGTATTTCACCTTGTCGCCGACGTTCAGTGTGTGTCCGTCTTGCGGCTACATCGCGGGCGAGCACAAGAATTGTCCCAAGTGCGATAGTGAATGCGAAGTGTATTCGCGCATCGTCGGATACTTGCGTCCTGTGAGCCAGTGGAATAAAGGGAAAAAGGCTGAATTCCT
>CAZDNQ010000944.1:0-1950 GCA_964506605.1 uncultured Victivallis sp.
ATGAACGATATCGTCTCGTTCCAGTCCTGGAACCTGGCATTCGGATCCTTCGCCATCATCTTCTCGAGGAGTATGATGAAGGTAGGGGGGATCTCATAGTTGAACTCGCGCGGATCGGGAAGCGGCGCCGACGGGACGTCGTGCGGCGCAAGATCCCTGAACGGATGGTGCCCGGTCAGCAGGAGATAGAATATTCCGCCGAGGGCGTAGATGTCGCATTTCTGGCTTGAAGCTTCCCCATGGAGGATGAACTCGGGGCTCATGTACCTGTAGTCCCATATGTTGAAACCCTTGTCCAGGAGATGCGTGTTGCCGATCAGCGACTGGGAAAGCCCGAATTCCATGATGGAAACGTTCCCATCCTCGTCGAGCCTGACGTTTGAAGGTTTAAGGTTCTGGTGGATCAGGTTCTCCTTGTCCCAGGCCTTGTTGAGCGCGCAGGCGATCTTCCGGACCACCTGTATTGAATCGAAACAGCTGATGGGCATCACCTTGGATGCGAATCCTGAAAGGGTCTTCGCCTTGTGGTTGCATTCGTATACGAAAAAGGTCCTGCCAGGGACTATCGTCCTGTCGAGCAGGGCGGGGAATCCCTCGATGTTCAGCGAGCCTGTCCTCAGTATGACATTGAAAAGGGCTTCGGAGCCTGCATCGTTCTTCAGATAGAATGAGCTGGGGATCCTCAGGAGGACTTCCTTCCCGGGAAGTTCAGTCTCTCCAACAGCCTTGTACGATGTCCAGAGATGGGTTGAAGCATATATCTCGACGATCTTGTAGCCGTTGAACAGGGAATCGACGACCAGCGGGGGATCAGGTACAATCTGTGCGGAATCGCACAGCGGACAGGTCACCAGTTCCCCGATATACTGGTATTCCGCCTGTATGTCGTTCTTGCATGCCGAACATTTGAAATTGTAAAACATAGAAATAGTTCTCCCCCCCCAAAAAATAAAACATCTAATATAACATCCAGTAGGTTCTTTTGCAACCATATGCGTTCCTAGGCAGTTATGGATTTTGTCCGGACGCCGCCGCACTGCCGGGTTGAATACATCCGGAAAGGAGAATAGATTACCGGACCATGGGATATGCCAGCATACTTAATGTACTCAGACGCCTGATGAAGGACAAGTTTTCGGCGGTCGCGCTAGTGATCGTCTGCCTTTATTTCGCCTTCGCCATCTTCAGCGAGGGATACGGACTCTACTGTTCGAAGGCGAAGATTACCCCCCTGTATGAAAGGGGAAGCATCGAGGACTCATACCTTCCACCGTCAGCCGCCCACTGGCTTGGGACCGACTACAAGGGCAGGGACGTCTTCTGGCGGGCGATGCACGCGAGCAGGACTGCCGTGAAGATCGGGCTTTTCTCCTCGCTCCTGGCGGTAATGATAGGGGTGGCCCTTGGCGCGGCAGGCGGTTATTTCGGCGGCTGGATCGATGATGTGGCGGTCTGGGCCTACAGCACATTCGCCTCCATGCCCACGCTCCTGTTCGTGCTGGCGTTCGCGCTCCTCGTGACAAAAGGTTTCCTCTGTCCGCCCCTTGCCGAGGCGTTCAGGTCCACGGCGGAATTCTTCAACGCCGATCCCGGGATGATCGCCGTATATCTCGGCATAGGCGTCACCGGGTGGGTCGGCCTCTGCCGTGTTGTGAGAGGTGAGTCCATGAAGCTCAGGAACACCGCATATATCCAGGCCGCGAAGGCGCTCGGGTTTTCACCGTTCAAGATCATCATGCGCCACATGATACCGAACCTTTTCCACCTCATCATAATATATTTCACGATACGGTTCGCATACGCGATTATGACAGAGGTGATCGTGAGCTATCTCGGTCTTGGCGTCCAGATGGAGCCCAGCTGGGGGGTGATGATAGCCGACGGACAGCAGAGGCTCTGGCAGGGCGTCTGGTGGGAGGTCGCGGGCGCCACCGGTTTCATGTTCTTCCT
>CAZDNQ010000945.1:0-1924 GCA_964506605.1 uncultured Victivallis sp.
CAATAAAACCTGCACCAACCTTATAAAGTTTCTTCACCTTTAAGCACTATCAATAGCATTCAATAATATCCTTAACGTTTTCCTGAGACTTCGGTTTCAGGGCACCAAACTTCGATATCCATTGAATCTCCCCAGAAAAACATACTTACCTATCAAAAACCAGCTGATCCGTCGGCGATTTCATCCATAGGCAAGGCAAAAGACATTCAAACCCGCGTTTTTACCCCGGTAAAGACCAAACACCATAGCTGTGCATTTTTGACAGTTTTTGACCCAATTTTGACGGAAATATTTAATTCCAGCAGGAAAAGATTAATTCCAATCCTGTCCAAGAAGCATATCGAAAAGACAAATATCCAAAACACCGTGACAGATAAAGACTTACATTATTTAGCGACAGCAATAAACCGGATTTAATTCTAAAATCAATTTAATTCTAGTCCGATTTCACCCTTCATAAGGCTTAGAAATAAACCCAAAACAAAGAAAGGAGGTGGTTCTATAGGCTGAAACAGGGCAAATCATAGTATTCGAGAAATTGGACTCCGATTGGAGTCCAGCCTTTTATAGATTTCTAGCGCATAGGCAAAAGGAAAGGGAATTTTACACCTGAAGCCAGCCATATATGCTTTTCATCTCTTTGCCTCGCCCATTGGACACGAGATATTGGTTCGCTATTAAAAGGGCAGTTTCTTACAGATTAACCATTTTCATAAGTTCGAGCAGTTTTTCCTTCTGGGCGTCTTCCGGGAGCCTGCGGAACAGCTTCAGGAGGATCTTCTCATTGTCGGACATGCCGCTTTCAGCGGTGGTCCCTGAAGAAGCGGAGAGCTTCTTGAACTCCTTCAGCCTGCATAACCGGTCAAAGGTGTCCTTGTCCACCCAGCCGTCGGACTTTTTCAGGAACTTGCCGATCTGAGTTTCATGGATTCCCGTCGATGCCGCAATCTCTCGCGCGGACTTCAAGCGCCTCTTCGCGGCCATCAGGGCTCCAGTATATTCCTTCATCCATCTGACAGGAGCACGTTTCATGGTCGTACAATCCTTCCATTTCCCAGATAAAATCTATCAAAGATAGCACCAGCATACAGAAAAACAAACGCAATATATCGCCGGACTTAAGAATTCTAAAGTTTAATTAAGCCTAAAATAACATTCCGCCTGCTTGAAGCAGGGAGCGGGAATTTTATAATTATGCAGGAAAGGAATGTATTTATGAGCACCGATCCGTCAGTAACGCATCTGGAAATTCCGAACGAGATCCATGCGAAGGTCAAGACCCTCTCCGTCCACACCGGCATCAAGATGAAGCGCATCACCGAGCAGCTGATGTCTGCGGGGCTCAGGTCGAAATTCGTTGACGAGCAGATCGAATGCGGAATACTGGCGGGGCATCCAGGGAAAGGAAACGGGCCTGATGAACAAGCTGCGCCGTCCGTCCAAAGCGGATGAAAACATCCTGCTTGCCCTGTTCAGGAGGCTATCACCGGCAGAGCAGCACAGGTTTCTTGAAAGCCTTGATGCAAGGCTCAGGATCGAGAAATACCGGGAATCCGGGCTGATCCTCAGCGCCAGCGAGCTGGAAACGGCGGAGACAGCGGCGGGACACAGGCAGATTCCTCAGGCGGACAGGGATTGAGTTCAATGCCGTCTGAAAGGAAAACAGTGATGGTTCCCAGGGACTTCGTGGTCTCACCGCTGTTTCCAGCCTATGCCCGTCAGGGAAGAAGCGTAATAATCGGCGGCAGGAAATGGGAGTTCGGGGTGCCGAATCCATTGAAGCCCGGCTCCGGTGACACGGTCTATCTCGACATCCGGCACGGAGCGGCATGCTTCACTCTCCTCAGCTTCCGGAACCTTTTTACCGGCGGCGGCATAATCCCCTTTTCCCTGAATGAATTCTGCCTCAGGCTTTTCGGCTACA
>CAZDNQ010000946.1:0-1923 GCA_964506605.1 uncultured Victivallis sp.
CAGTGGAGCCACGACAATCCCTTCATTCATCCCTTAAAACTCCACTGATTTGGCTCATAACGTGGAGGGGCCTTGGGGGGGTCGGGCGGTGTACTTTGAATATTATATTGCCAATGTCCAACAGATCCGGGAAAATTTCCGATGGTACTGACCCGGATCACATCGGTTTGTTCGCACCGAAAGTACACCGCCCGACCCCCCCACGAGTTCAATATAAACCCGGAAACGTTAGTATCTCGAAATGAATTCTACAGGGCAGATTCTACCAAGGAAAACCGTTGTGAATCCATGCGGGCTCTTTAAGTCCATACGATGCTCCTGCCACTGACGCTTTCAGACAAGGATCCATCCCCCTTCCGGAGACGTGGCGATGCTGGTATAGAAGTCAATAGAAAAACTCACAGGTACCGGTAATTTGTGACAATAATTTCCTGTATCCCGCTCCGTCGCTCCCCATTGCAGTTGATGAACCGTTTCGCCTCGACGGTCTCGATGCAGAAACCTTCGTAGAGTTCCTCAATTGCCGCGACCTTTGAATTGCTCAGCAGGAGATGGATCCCTTTTTTCGAAAGTCTCCGGTACAATTGCGCCAGACGCTCCTGGTCTTCGAACCGGAACCCGCGTGAATTATAGTCCGTGAAACTGGCCGTCTTCGATAAGGGCTGGTAGGGGGGATCGAAATAGATAAAATCGCCTTTCCGTGCAGGTTTCACCGCCGTTTCAAAATCCGTGTTCAGGATTGTAACTTTCCTGAGCAGGTCGGAGAACTTCAGGATGCTGCTCGCTTGAGGGATGGACAGTTTCCTGTGTCTGCCAAACGGCACATTGAATCTCCCTTTGCTGTTCACCCGCCAGAGACCGTTGAATCCATGCTTGTTGAGGTAGATGAGCAGCGCAGCCCGTTCAATTCCGTGTGATGGATTTCCGATAAGCGTGTTGAACTTCTCTTTCAGGCGATTATAAGATGCGTCATCATTCTGGTACTCTTCATCAGACAGGGCACCTATCAATGCCTCGGGCGTGTCCTGCACAACGCGGTACAGGTTGATCAACTCGGCATTCAGGTCGGAGATCACTGCACGGGAGAGGCGCCCCTGGTTTTCCAGGTTGACCAGCAGTGCCCCGCCCCCGATGAACGGTTCGTAATACGTGTTCCAGCTCGATGGAAGACGTTTGTCAAGTTCTGCCAGTAACTGTCGTTTTCCGCCAGCCCATTTGATAAATGGCGAACATTTTACCAGCGGCGATATCACAGTCTACTTTTTTATAAACATTGCATAAAGATCTATCCCTGTTTTCACCCATATCACCGAAACCGGTAGTTTCTGGTAGAAATTCTCATCTACTATGTGGATACATCTTTTCTGCGAGAAGCATGGACAGCCACAGGGTACAGGAAATGATGTTGCTGATGGCATCGAAAATCCGGTCGATAGCCAACACGATATCAGATGACGACGTGGAAAAATTCATTGCCGAATTGTTAAAGGCGAAGCGGGTCTATGTGATTGGCGCCGGACGGTCGGGGCTGGTTGCCAAGGCCTTTGCCATGCGCCTGATGCACCTCGGCCTCCAGGCATATGTTGTTGGCGAAACGATCACGCCGGCACTGAACTCCGGTGATCTCATGGTGATCTTCTCCGGTTCCGGCAGGACCAAGACCGTCGCGGATATTGCCGAGACGGCAAAGAGTATCGGGGCTCACATCTGCCTGATCAGCTCGAACGCGGATTCAAGGATCGGGAAGATCTCGGACTGCATCGTCATCATCGAACACCACCGTGACGAAGTCGAAGACGATACCAGGGAATTCGAGATCCGGCAGATGATGGGAGAGCACAAGTCATTTGCCCCGCTGGGCACCCTCTTCGAGACTGCCTCCATGATCTTTTCCGATGCGGTGATCTCCCGGCTTATGGAAAT
>CAZDNQ010000947.1:0-1913 GCA_964506605.1 uncultured Victivallis sp.
CAGCCCCTGCGCTCCGTCACGTCCGATACCGGTCAGCACGACCGCCGTGCCCTTCCTCGGCCAGTTGCTGTATGCGCTTTCAAAAAAGACATCGATGGAGGGGCGGAAGGGCTGGTCTACAGGATCCGGAGTATACTTGAACTTCATCTCCGGTGTAATCACCAGATGGTCGTTGGAGCAGGCGACATAGACATTTCCCGGCAGAGGCTGCTGCCCCTCCGTGGCGACGCCGACCTTAAGTTTGGTGAAAGTGCCCAGCCATTGCGCCAGACCTTCCGCGAACTCGTGGTCGATATGCTGTATGATCACTGTTGCCGCGGCGAATCCGGCTGGAAGTTCCGCCAGCAGCTGTTTGAGCGCCGCAGGCCCGCCGGTGGATGAGCCTATTGCGACCATGTACGGCGCGTTGGCGGATTCAGGCGCAGGTTCCGGAAGGGGGTGGACTGTTTTCAGCGTTGATCCTTTGGATTTCTTGCAGAGCATCTCTATCGTCTCCAGCTTCTGGAGGAACTGCGCGGCGCCTTCCATGCTGCCCTGCATGCCGAGCTTCGGAGTGTTCACGGCATCGAGGGCGCCATGGCTCATGGCTTCGAAGACCTTGGCTGAATTGCCCGCCACTGTGGCTGTAACAACAAGTATGCAGCACGGGGTCTTCGACATGATCTCGCGCGTCGCCTGTGCGCCGTCCATCACCGGCATCAGCAGGTCCATGAGGATGATGTCCGGCGTGTCCTTCGCGCATTTCTCCACCGCCTCCCTGCCGTTGTTTGCGACCCAGGCGATCTCGTACTCCGGCGATTTCGTGGCAATGATGCGCCGCAGTATCTCAACTGTCATCTTCATGTCATCGACTATGGCAATTCTCATTCTCCGGCCTTTCCTATCAGGTTTTCCACCGCCTGGAGCAGCGTGTTGTCGTGGAAGCTGCTCTTGGTCAGGTAATGATCCGCTCCCGCCTCGAGCCCCTTCAGCCTGTCCTCCTCACGGTCCTTGTATGATACGATCATGACAGGAATTGACTTCAGGCGCTCATGTTTCTTTATGTTGGTCACGAGTTCTATGCCGTTCATGCGCGGCATATCCACGTCGGTCACGACCATCGCGTACTGTCCCGCCCTTACGGCGTTCCAGCCCTCGGCGCCATCCACAGCCACATCGACTTCATATCCGTTGTTCTGCAGCAGGTTGCGTTCTACTTCGCGGACGGTTATCGAATCGTCGACCACCAGTATGCGCTTCTTTGAGGATGACGATCCGGTGTCCGCCGGCCCGCCGATCGAGTACAGGCGTCCGCCGTTCAGGATGTTGTCTATGGATCTCACCATGTCGTCGACATCGATGATCAGCACTGGTGAACCGTCCTCGAGGACCGAGACCGAACTGATGTCGGAAACCTTGCCAAGCCTTGCCGAAAGCGGCCTGACAACCAGTTCGGACTCGCCGATGAAATTCTCCACGAATATCCCGTATTGGTTGAGCCTGTCGCTTATCAGTACGACATGGAAGGAGTCGGACTGGATTTTAGCTGCAGGCTCAAGTCCGAGCACCTGTGCAGCCGAAACCAAGCCAATGTTCCTGTCCTCATATTTGACATACTGTCGGGATTCAAGAGTCTGGATGTCGTCTCTGGAAAGCTTGAGCAGATGATCTATCCTCATCAGCGGGAACGCATATGCCTCCCCGGCTATTTCCGTGATCAGTGCCGGCATTACCGACAATGATATGGGAAGCTGGAGATCGAACCTGGTGCCTGCGCCAAGTTCCGTTTCAACCTTGATCATCCCGCGTACTTCCTGCATCATGGTCTGTACGACATCGAGCCCGACCCCGCGTCCTGATATGTCCGTGACCGCCGATGCCGTGGAAAACCCCGGCAGGAACATGAATTCAAGAAGCTCGTTCTTCGTGAGCTT
>CAZDNQ010000948.1:0-1911 GCA_964506605.1 uncultured Victivallis sp.
ACATCCTCCCAGGAGAGGATGGTGTTGTTTCCTCCGGCCATGTTGCAGACCATGACCGCAGAGGTCCCGACGAAGGGCATCTCCTTCCCGCCTTTGACACCCGGAGGTGCGTCTGTGAACTTGTATTCGGCGAAGAGCGGCTGAGCGACATTCTTCGACAGGATTCCGCCGTCGTCAAGCTCTATCGCATACGAACAGGTTTTCCCGTAGAGAAAAGGAGATACCGACGCCTTGACTGATTTCGCATCGCCTTTCAAGGGGTATTCCCATTTGATGTCCTGCGCAGATACTGCGAATGTCGCAAAGGAGATTGCGAGAATTCCTGTGAGTCTCTTGATCATTTTCATGCCTCGTATTTTATTTTGTTGCTAATTTGTATTGTCATCCTGATTTATCTTCTTCCGTCCCTTCAGGACGGAATAATATTGAATATGTTACCTATGGTTGAAACCATAGGCTATGTCTCTTATACGCTTTCAGCGTCAATACGGAAATCCGATTTTCAAAGCAATTCTCTCAATCCATTTCTTTGTCAGGCGATTAGCCTGACCTTGGAGTGCGGCAATTTATTGCCGCCTTGTTTCGCGAAATTCATTTCGCGGAGTCTTTTTGGACGGAATAAATTCCGTCGTTAAAGGCGACAATGAATTTTCGCGCTCCGGGTGATTCGCTGGACGAATCAAAAGAGGACTATTCCTCATTATTGCCGGCGAGACGCCGGCGCTCCGTTATAATTCACTTCGAAGTTCAAAGTTGGATGTTCGATGTTCACTTTCCTATTAATGTAATTCTTGTCTGCCACTCATCCTTTCCTTTTGGCGGGATGCTGCGCGCCTCGCCTGCGGCATATGCCTTTTCAAGCGACTCCTCGGAAGATGCGGAAATTTCCGGGGCTATATGGTTCTGCCCACCGACATTCCCCTCGCTGCACCAGACTGCGACATATGGAAACTTGTCGGCAGGCCATGTCATGACAAGTTTTGACCCATTGCCGTGTGCAAGCACCAGTTCCCCCTTCTGCATTTTTTCGGTGAAGAACTTCCAGTATCTTCCGCTGCTGCTCGTGAACATCTTTTCCAGGAATGGCGTGCCGTCCTCATTTTTTATCTCACCTAGCTTCCTGATATCACCGCCTTTTCCCAGCCAGCCTTTCATGGAATACGAGACCTTGACCTTCATGTCGGGTGGCAGTTCAAGTTTTGAGCCTGTCCTTGCCGCGAGGATCGGATGGAAGGTATAGATGTAGGGCAGGGGCTGTGAAGAATTGTTTGTGACGCAGTAGTCGAGGACGAGAGTTGCATTGTCGAGTTTTGCAGTACGTCTGAAGGTGTATGGCAGATCGAATCCTGCGGTCTCCATGGAGAGTATGCCATCTTTAAGCTCATAGCTCCATTTCTTCCGGTAGAGGTCACCATGCGGATGGAGCTTGACGCCCTTGAATTCCCCATCGGGCATCTTGCACTCGGTCATTGTCGGAAAGACCTCGTCTATGCCGTCGAACTCGGTGTCGTTATAGGTCATTTCCGGTCTGCGCTGGCTGTATTGCTTTTTACCTCTGTCCAGGAATTCCATGCCGGAGGAGTCTTTTATGGAGATTATCTTGCCGCCGAGTTCAGGGAGGAATTTGACAGCGATTGAATCGTTGGACAAGGTGAGGCACGGAGTGTCATTGCCGTTGTCGAGCTTTATGGAAGACAGGGATTCATCCGGTGCGGCGGAGCATTGCAGCGTGATTACAAGCAGAAGGAGCAGCAAGGTTTTCCCTGTGGACCGCATTGTCAATATTCCTCGCTGCTGTTCTCATAAGGTTTGAGACCCCATCCACCCTGTTCCCAGAAGTAGGAGCTCGTATGAGGATCGATGTCCAGGTTGGCCCAGACGTTCATCCGGTATTTCTTCATCACCAGTATT
>CAZDNQ010000949.1:0-1909 GCA_964506605.1 uncultured Victivallis sp.
TCCAGCGACGATCATCCTGGCAACCCAGAAGAAAATGATGTCAGGCCCTGTCACCAGATCGCTTGTCGGATAGAAGAACTTCTGCTCCTTCGTCTCCTCCGGCCAGCCCATGATCGAGAACGGCCAGAGCCAGGAGCTGAACCACGTGTCGAGCACGTCGTTGTCCTGCACCCAGTTCTCGATGTCCTTCGGAGCTTCGAGTCCGACATGGATCCTGCCTGTCTGCCTGTGGTACCAGGCAGGAATGCGGTGCCCCCACCAGATCTGGCGGCTGATGCACCAGTCCTTTACGTTCTCCATCCAGTGGAAATATGTCTTGGTCCAGCGGTCGGGATAGAACTTTATCTCGCCGGAACGGACAGCGCTGATTGCGGGCCTGGCAAGCTCATCCATTCGGACGAACCACTGTTCGCTGACGCGCGGCTCGATCGGCACGTCGCCGCGTTCGGAATATCCGACGCTGTGCATGTGGTCTTCGATCTTTACAACGAGCTTTGCATCCTGCATGAGCTTGACGATCTTCTCGCGGCACTCGAAGCGGTCGAGTCCGACGAACTCCTCGCCGGCGGCCTCGTTCATCGTCGCGTCATCGTTCATCACATTGAGGATCTGGAGCTTGTGCCTGAGTCCGACAAGGAAGTCGTTCGGATCATGCGCAGGCGTGATCTTCACGCAGCCTGTCCCGAACTTGGGATCGGCGTGCTCGTCGGCGATCACCGGGATCTTCCTTCCCGCAAGTGGAAGGTCGATGGTCTTGCCGATTATATTTTTGTAGCGCTCGTCGGCGGGATTGACGGCGACGGCGGTATCCCCCAGCATTGTTTCCGGACGGGTGGTCGCGATTACAAGATGACCGGATCCGTCCGACAGCGGATATTTGAAATGGTAGAAAAATCCGTGGACCTCCTTATGTATCACCTCCTCGTCCGAAAGAGCGGTCTTCGAGACGGGGCACCAGTTGATCATGCGGCTGCCGCGGTAGATGTAGCCCTTCTCGTAGAGCTTCACGAATACAAGCTTCACAGCATCGCTAAGCCCTTCATCCATGGTGAAGCGTTCGCGTTCCCAGTCGCAGGATGTGCCCAGCTTCCTGAGCTGCCTGATGATTGTTCCGCCGTACTGCTCCTTCCACTGCCAGACGCGTTTGACGAACTCCTCGCGGCCATAATGGTCACGGCCGTGTCCTTCAGTTTCGCGGAGCTGCTTGTCTACGCGCGTTTCAGTGGCGATGCCGGCATGGTCGGTCCCCGGGAACCAGCAGGCCTCATATCCCTGCATCCTGCGCCAGCGGATGAGGATGTCCTGGAGGGTGTTGTTGAGCACGTGCCCCATCGTAAGTATGCCTGTCACGTTCGGGGGCGGGATGACGATCGAATAGGGTTTCCTTCCGGAATCCGGATTTCCCCTGAAATATCCCCTGCCCTCCCAGAGCGGGTACCATCTGCCTTCAACCTCGTTGGGTTCGTATGCCTTCGGCATTTCATTCGTATTCATGTTCTTAAGTTCCTAAAAGTATGGGGTTTGCGATTGACACAAGAGGTGAAATTTAAGCTTATTTGCGTCAATATCAAGCGTAGATAGGCACAATATTTTGCAGGAGTTATCTTGAAACGATTGGATTTTACGGAAAGCAATATTAGATTCAGCGGTTTAGCAAAATAAAGACAAGGCTATATATTAGGAATATGGACAACAAGGAATTCAAAGTATCCTGCCCGAAATGCAAGGCCAGCTTTTCAGTTCCGTTGGAATTTGCAGGCGAAACCGCAGAATGCGCGGAATGTGAATTTGTTTTTGAAATTCCAAAGCCTGACGAACCGCAGAACTATGAAGTCACTGAGACCGGCACCATAACCGGCGTTGAAATAGACGAGAAGATCGCCAAAGGAACCGTGAGGCTTTCCAGGAC
>CAZDNQ010000950.1:0-1902 GCA_964506605.1 uncultured Victivallis sp.
ACATGTTCTTCCAGACCCCTCTACAGGGACTGGGGGATCCTTATGCAATTCCCGGCATGAAGGAGTCTGCAAAACGCCTCTGGGACGCCATCTGCTCAAAGGAGAAAATCCTGATACACGGCGATTACGACACCGATGGCGTCACCGCCGCCGCCCTGCTCTACTGGGTTTTGTCCGAGAACGGCGCCGATGTCTCATGCTTCCTTCCTGACAGGTTCGACGACGGATACGGTTTTACGGTTGAATCCCTTGCCAAGGCGCTTGCTGAAAGCAACTACAAGCTGATAGTCACTGTCGACTGCGGCATAACGAGCCTTGAGACAATTGCCGTCGCCAAGACAAAGGGTGTAGACGTCATTGTCACCGACCATCATGAGCCCAAGGAAACGCTGCCCGACGCATATACTGTAATCAACCCAAAGATATACCAGGAGCTCCGCGACCTCCACATACTCGCAGGAGTCGGAATATCGTTCAAGCTCTGCCATGCATTCATTAAATATGGCAGGGAGAACCTCTTCCTTGACGACAAGTTCGATCTCAAGGATGGACTTGATCTTGTGGCGCTGGGGACAGTCGCAGACATCGTCCCGCTCACGGGCGAGAACAGGATACTTGTAAGAAACGGTCTGAAAGTTCTGAGCAAGCAGGTGAGGCCCGGTATACGCGCCCTCTGCGAGCTTGCCGGGCTCAACGCCGAAATAAAGGCTTCCGACATCACATACTGCCTGGCGCCCAGGCTCAATGCGGCTGGCCGTCTTGGCAATGCGAAAGTCGCATTTGACCTGCTCAACACAGGCAATATAATCGAGGCGTACAGGTTCGCCGAACAGCTTGAAGACTTCAACCACAAGCGGCAGAGCAAGGAGGAATCGATCATCACCGAGGCGAACAACTACCTGCGGAACAAGGCCGATCTCGGCGAATGCTCCTCAATCCTCGTTTCAGGAACCAACTGGCACCAGGGCGTGATAGGCATAGTCGCATCGCGTTTCGCAAAGGAGTTCAACAGGCCTTCAATTGTTTTCAGCATCAACGGCGATGTCTCGCTCGGTTCAGGCAGGAGCGTGGAGAATGTGAACCTCCTGGACATCCTGGCGGAATGCGCCGACCTCCTCGACAGGTTCGGAGGCCACCCGATGGCGGCCGGACTCTGCCTCAAGACCGCCAAGCTTGAGGAGTTCAACAGGCGTTTCGAGCTTGCCGTCCAGGCGTACACTGGGAAGAAGCTTTCAACGCCGCGTCTCGACATCGACGGTGAAGTAGACCTCTGCGAACTCAATAACGACTTCTTCTCGCTGCTGGAGAAGCTGGAGCCTTTCGGATACTGCAACTCCCAGCCGCTCTACAGGATCAACGGCCTGCAGCCCTTCAAGATCGCGTCGGCCGCCTCATACCATAGCCGCGGCTACCTCAAGGACAGAAGGGAGAACATACTCCAGTTCATAGCGTTCAACCGCAACGTCGACACGCTTCCGGCACAGACATTATGGGATGTGGTCGCATCCCCGCAGATTAACAAGTTCAGAGGTGAATCCATACCCCAGCTGCAGATCCTCGATCTCTGCCAGAGCGAGGGATGACATAAGCCGGACATAGGCGCCGGCGACAACGGAGAATCGCAGAGGACTGGATACAGACGATGTTCAACGGTTGATTTTTTATTTTCACCGGGTTTTTCAATCGGAAATCTAAATTTGAAAATCGAAAATGTTCGAAGGTCTTCCAATGTTTGAAGAGATCGGATACGACTTCAAGAGGAAGGAACTGCTCCTCGAAGCGCTGACCCACCGCTCTTTTTCAGTAGAGAAAGGCCTTGCCTACGACAACCAGCGCCTTGAGTTCCTGGGCGACGCCGTCATACAGATAATCATAACCGACTACCTCTTCACGAGATTTCCC
>CAZDNQ010000951.1:0-1900 GCA_964506605.1 uncultured Victivallis sp.
TGGTGGAACTCTCGATGTTACGATTATGGAGATGGCGCAGGGTGTATTTGAAGTGAAATCAACATCCGGTGATACGCAATTAGGCGGGACAGATATGGATCGTGTTTTGCTTGAGTATATTGTTGGGCAGTTTAAACGCGAGACCGGCATTGATATTATGAATGACAAGATGGCGGTGCAGAGGGTGCGTGAGGCTGCCGAGAAGGCGAAGATTGAGCTATCTTCAACTGTAAGCACGGATCTCAACCTTCCCTTTATTACTGCTGATTCAACTGGTCCGAAGCATTTAACTATGACGATTACTCGCGCGAAGCTTGAAGATTTAGTTTCGACAATTATTGAAAGATGTAAGCATCCAATTGAACAGGCAATTAATGATGCTAAATTGGCCGCTAAGGATGTTGACCGTGTTATTATGGTCGGTGGCCCGACACGTATGCCTATAGTTCAGAAGTTTGTTGAGGATTATGTCGGGAAAAAGATCGAGCGCGGAGTAGATCCTATGGAATGCGTTGCTTTAGGAGCTGCAGTGCAAGCGGCGATTATTACGGGCGATATGAAAGATGTACTCCTGCTTGATGTTACTCCTCTTTCATTAGGCATTGAAACATTGGGTGGCGTAAGTACTAAGTTGATTGAAAGAAATACTACTGTTCCTACCAGGAAGAGTCAGATTTTCTCAACTGCAGCGGATAATCAAACTGCGGTTACTATACGCGTCTTACAGGGCGAACGGCCGTTAGCTAATGATAATGTGGAATTAGGAAGATTTGATTTAGTGGGAATTCCTGCAGCTCCACGAGGCGTGCCGCAAATAGAAGTTGCTTTTGATATTGATGCTAATGGTATAGTGCATGTATCGGCAAAAGACTTAGGCACGGGCAAAGAACAGTCTGTGCGTATATCCGCTCCTAAGAAACTATCTAAGGAAGAGATTGATAAGATGGTTAAAGACGCGGAGCAATTTGCCGCGGATGACGCTAAAAAGAAAGAAGAGATAGAGACTATCAACCAGGCCGATAATCTAGTTTATGCTACTGAAAAATCGTTAAAGGATTACGGCGAGAAGGTTAGTTCTGCTGAACGCGCTGATATGGAAGCAAAAGCCAATGATTTAAAAGCTGCGATTAAGGATAAGAATGTGGATAGGATTAAGAAAGGTATGGATGAGCTTACTCGTGCATCTCACAAATTGGCAGAAGAGATCTATAAGCAAGCTTCAAGTAAGCAACAATCGCAGGCAGAGCCTAATACCGGAGCAGAGCCAGATCAAAATGCAGGCCATCAGCCTGAAGGAGTAAAAGAAAACAAAGGTAAAGAAGAAGACATAATAGATGCAGAATACAAAGAAGAGGATGGAGATAAGAAGTAATGCCCGGTACTAAACGAGATTACTATGAAGTATTAGGAGTACAAAAAAGCGCAAGCCTCGATGTGATAAAAAAAGCTTATCGGGAGCTTGCGCTTAAATTTCATCCTGATCGCGTTCCTCATGAACAAAAAAAAGAGGCTGAAGAGAAATTTAAGGATATCTCTGAAGCTTATGCCATTCTCTCTGATGCTAATAAGCGTTCTTTGTATGATCAACACGGACACGCTGGAATTGATCAGAGATATGCTCAGGAAGATATATTTAAAGGAGCTGATTTTAATAGTGTATTTCAGGATCTAGGTAATTTTGGTTTTGGCGGTGGATTATTCGAGGAGATATTTAGTGATTTAGGATATGATTTCTTTGGTTCAGGTTCTACACGTACCCAAAATCAAAGGCGCAGAGGCAGGGATTTGCAGATCTCTGTAGATATAACACTGGAGGAAGCTGCGCAGGGTACAGAAAAAACTATAACAGTGCCACGTTATGAAATTTGTGCTACTTGTTCGGGTACAGGTGCGAGGCCGG
>CAZDNQ010000952.1:0-1888 GCA_964506605.1 uncultured Victivallis sp.
CGAGACCATGATGATCGGAACGTTGACACCGTCCTGGAGCTTTCTTATCCCACGGCATGCGTCGAAACCGTTCATCTCAGGCATGTCGACATCCAATATGACAAGTTCCGCAGGATTCGCCTTGAAGGCGTCGACAGCCTGCCTGCCGTCAGTGCAGATCACCACCTCGTGTCCAAGGAACTCAAGCATCTGCTTGTAGGACTTCTGGACTATTATGCTGTCGTCTGCTACCAGTATTCTGGACATGGTTTACCTCAGTATGGAGAACCCATTTGATATATGTTCCTTATTTCAGATGCCGAAAGCGCCCGTCTGAAAAGGAGGAACTCATCCATCCTTCCCTGGAAATAGTAACCCTTCCCGTTGTTTATCAGCCCTGCGGCTCCGATGATCAAATTGTTGGCTGTCTTCAGTGTCTGCGTGGTTGTCGCGGTTGTCGTAGTCTGTGTGTTGCTCAGCCCCTGGCCCTTGCCGTGTTGCCATCCCTGGCCCTTGCCCTGTCCGACACCTCCGTTCCCGCCGGTTGTAGTTGTCGTGGTGCCAGTGCCTGCGGAGGCGGCCTGCATGCTTGAATACGCCGGCTGGCCATTTATATACATCTGGTAGCTTCCTGCATCGCTGACCAGCACGATGTTGGTCCATGTTCGAATCGCCGGAGATGGCGACGGGACTGGCGAGCTTCCATCACCTACTTCCGCCTGGAATTCAGAGGGCGTGATTATGGCGTCGTACTGGGTGACGGTGTCCCATTCAGACTTTGAGAAGAATGTCTGCGCGGCACCATTGAGATTGTCCATGCTCACCCATGTTGAAACAGTGAAGTCGTCCTTTGCAGGATCAAAGTCCAGTGATTGCTTGCCGGGAATAAGGACGTAGGAAGCCCTCCCGTCGAACTGGATGCAGTCGTTGGTCTTCCATCGTCCGTTCCTCCTCCATTCAGGACCGTTCATGAGGATTCCATGGTAGTCGTTCGGGACAAATCCTGAAGAGTCGCAGCCGGTTGCTGAACTGTAGAGCGCGGGATAATATTTGCCCTGGTAGCTTGCCTTGAAGTCTGGATTGTTGAAATTGTAATTTATTACGGCCGCAGGATCTGCATTAAGACTTGCGTTGAAACCGAGCCAGCGCACGCTTTTGGCCTTCAGCTTCGCCTTGGAGAGAGTAGGGAGGAGAAGTCCGGACATTATCCCGATAATGGATATGACCACTACCAGTTCAATAAGGGTGAAAGTCTTTTTTGCAGTCATCCCGCCTCCCGTCCCTTCGGATATTTCAATATATTATACCACAGGGAGGTGGAATTACTATAGCAGGACTGCAGATTTCGAACCTATTCTTCCAGCTTCTTTTTCCATGATGCAATCTGGTTCCGGACCTGGCGCGGCCCCGTCCCGCCGGGGATCTCCCTTCCCGAGACGCTTCTTGCCGGCCGGAAGATCCTGAGGAATGATTTTTCAGCCTCCGGAACAACCTGCTTCATTTGATCGAAGCTCAGCTTGTCCAGAGGTATATGGTTTTCATTGCACCATTTAACAAGGGCTCCTGTCCGTTCATGGGCCTTCCTGAAAGGCATGCCCGCCTTTACGAGTTCCTCGGCAAGATCGGTCGCCATCAGTTCTGGATTGCCCGCTGCGGCAAGCATCCTGTCCCTGCGCGCCTCCATCGTCGCGATCATGGGCGGAAGGACTGAAAGTATTCCGAGCGCGGTGTCCGTCGAATCGAAGAGCGGCTCCTTGTCCTCCTGCAGATCCCTGTTGTATGACATCGGAAGCCCCTTGCAGATTGTGAGGATGGCCATGAGGTTGCCGTACATGCGTCCAGTCTTGCCGCGTGCGAGTTCGGCGACGTCCGGATTCTTCTTCTGCGGCATCAGGCTGGAGCCGGTGCA
>CAZDNQ010000953.1:0-1883 GCA_964506605.1 uncultured Victivallis sp.
CGGCAGGACAAATACGATAGGTGTGATGCTCACCGGGATGGAGAACCAGTTCTTCGATCTGATGCTCAATGAGATCTACAGGCTCGGCGACGAACGCGGATATTCGATCTCGGTGGCGTTCAGCTCCTGGGACAAGCTACGTGAAACCTCGGCGATAAAGAGATTCTGCGGCAACAGGGTGGAGGGAATCATATGGGTCCCAATTCATCCTGAAGGCGAGGACTTCAGCCGCACCCTGTCCATGATTGAATCAATGGGGATTCCTCTTCTGCTGATAGGGACATATCGTTATCCGGAATCAAAAAGCAGGTGCCAGGTAGGAATTACTGAAGAGGATTCAGTCGGGAAGGGGATCGACTACCTGTCATCGCTCGGTCATCGTAATATCGGGATAGCGACTTCCGTTTCGTCACCGGGAAGACGGGGAAGCCTCCACGGGATCCGGCTTGCATATATCCTGAAGCTGGCGGTCGAGGCAGGCATGACGATAGCGGACGATAACATCTTCGACACCCCCGACAATTCCTATGGCGGGGTCGGCATTGCAGGGGAGATCATCCGGAAATCCAGGAAATCCTGGCCTACTGCGATCTTCGCAGCCGATGACATGCTTGCAAGGGGGCTCATTGCCGGTTTTTCATGTCTTGGCGTGAAAGTGCCGGATGACATCAGCATACTTGGATTTGACGACTCCCCGGGAAACGAGGACGCAGCCGTGCCTGTTACTTCCATATCGCTCGAAACCGCTGAAATGGGCAGGAAGGCTCTTCCGTTGCTGCTGGATGTTGCAGATGGCGGACGTCCGGTCGGACCTTCAAGGAATATCAGGTTGGATTCCAAGCTTGTCATAAGGAAATCCTGCGCGGGGCCAAAAAACAGGGGGGTGTCATGAGTGTCAAGCGGAAACATGATTTCGACAGGATGATTTCGGACAGTTCCGAGTCAGGACTGCGTTTCACATTGATCGAGCTGCTCGTAGTAATTGCAATAATTGCAATTCTGGCGGCGATGCTGCTGCCGGCGTTGAAGAATGCCAGGGACCAGGCAAAGGCCTCTGTCTGCAAGAGCAATCTCCGCCAGCTCGGTCTCTCGATGTTCACATATGCCGACAGCCATGATGGATATCTGCCTCCGGTAAACATGGACAGTTCACTTCCTTCCAACGGCAGTACCTGGTGGCCCAGCCTCCTGGCAAATGCAGGCGCGATTAACGAGAAGGCCGTCAGCTATGGCGACATCCGCACCGGAATATTCCTATGTCCGAGCGTGGATCCTGACGGCTTTAAGTTCGGGGGAGGCTACGGGCTTGTCCGCACATGGGGTTCCGCAACATGCAATACCAACCACAAGTACAAGTCCACAACGCGCGGTGTGAGCCTGAGGATCACCAATCCTGCGAACCTCCTGGTGCTTGGAGAAAGCGAGTTTGGTTCTGGGGCCACCGTATATCCGGCAGGCAAGACCTATATGGAACTCGCCTGCGCAATTGGCGGACCTAATTGGCTGACTTCAACCGAAGGAGTCGGTGCGGTGAGACATGGCAGGATGGTGCAGTTCGTTTCGCTGGACGGGCATGTGGAGGGCCGTCCTTTTGACGAACTAAGGACAGACAGCGCGATCTGGAGCCATTGAAAAATCTGACATATAAACAAGGAGACATCAGCCATGGGCTACATGTCGCGGACGATGATTCTGGCTTTTTCATTTCTTGCTGCTGCGGTGATATCCGGATGTTTTTCCAAGGATGGATCAACAGGCAATGCAGTTCCAGTCAGGGAAAAAACGATCAGTGCAGATAAAGGTACTGTTGTGCAGCCTCCTCGTCCAAAGATTCAGGAAAATCCAGTAAACAGGGGTGTTTTGATCTTTTCAGATGACTTCTG
>CAZDNQ010000954.1:0-1882 GCA_964506605.1 uncultured Victivallis sp.
GAGCCTTATGTCGGCAAGGGCATCGCGGTCCGGATATGGCAGGTCGTCCAGGTTCTCAAATGGTTCATGCCTTTCATTGACAAGAATTGCGCCTTTGGAATTCCTGTATATGAGACCTTTAATTCCTGCGAAGCTCGCAGGACTGGAGATATTCTCAAGGAGTTCTGCAAACGCCAGCTCCCCCTCCCCTGCAATCCCGAAATCAAATGCGGAATTCGCGATCGCCTCAGCCGGATTGGCAGTCACATGCGGGCCGCCAGCGACAACCGGGACATTCAGATTTTCCCGAAGCAGTCCTGCGAGCCTCACCGAATTCCCATAGGCGACAGTAGTCACCGACAATCCGACACATCCGGGGTGGAAGGATTTTATCCTCTCAAGAACCGCTTCATCGGGCAAGCGTTCCGCTTCGGCGTCGATCAGCTGGACATCGTGCCTCTTCAGTTTTAGCCATGAAGAGAGGGAAAGTATTCCGAGCGGAGCCTGGCGCCCCCCAATGTCGCCGATGTCCGCGCCGTACCTCTCCGAGACAGGAACGTATGGATATATCAATGAAATCTTCATCATGTTAAATTACTTCTTGAAATTTGAACAACAAATAGTACTCTTCCATCCTTTGCGGTAAAACTGGACGGCCCGAATGAGACACTATGTCACACCACGTTTAGGTCTTGCGCCACAATGCCGTGCGAAATTCGTAGATATTTTTTTGAATCGCAATTTATATCATGTTGTTTACAAATATGTTACAACGATATAAAATCACCTGGCATGCCATTTGCTAAAGATAGATTCAAAAAACTCCGGGATTATGTACTTGAGTGTTTATAACAGGTACGGATACCGGAAGACAAGAAAGGAATTATACAATGGGAAAAATACTTGGAATAGATCTGGGAACCACTAACAGCTGCATGGCTGTAATTGACCATGGTGAGCCCAAAGTCATACCGAACGCCGAGGGAATGCGCACAACTCCTTCGATAGTGGCGTTCACAAAGGGCGGCGAGAGGCTTGTAGGGCAGACCGCAAAGCGGCAGGCCATCACAAATCCCCAGAACACCGTCTTCTCCATAAAGCGTTTCATGGGCCGCAAATTCAGCGAAGTGAAGGACGAGATCAAGCTTGTCCCGTACAACGTCGTAGAGGCGAAGAACGGCGACGCCGCAGTCAAGGTGGGCGACAAGCTTTATTCACCTCCGGAAATTTCCGCGATGATACTTTCAAAACTCAAGGCGGATGCCGAAGCCTATCTCGGCGAGGAGATCAAGGAGGCTGTAATCACAGTTCCTGCATATTTCAACGACAGCCAGCGCCAGGCCACCAAGGACGCCGGAAAGATCGCAGGCCTTGATGTCAAACGAATCATAAACGAGCCGACGGCAGCTTCACTCGCCTACGGGCTTGACAAGAAGAAGGACGAAATTGTAGCCGTATACGATCTCGGCGGCGGAACGTTCGACATATCCATACTCGAACTCGGCGAAGGAGTGTTCGAGGTCAAATCCACCAACGGCGACACGCATCTCGGCGGCGACGACCTCGACCGGGCGGTAATCAACTGGCTTGTCGATGCATTCAAGAAGGAGAACGGCATAGACCTTACAAAGGATCCCCAGGCCCTCCAGAGGCTCAAGGAGGCCGCTGAGAAGGCGAAATGCGAACTCTCCTCGAACCAGAGCACCGACATCAACCTGCCGTTCATAACCGCCGACGCCAGCGGACCCAAGCATCTCACGCAGACGCTGACCCGCTCGAAGCTCGAACAGCTCTGCGACGATCTGCTCAACAGGACCCTGACGCCTGTGAGGAACTGCCTCAAGGATTCAGGCTTCGACGCATCCAAGATCAATGAAGTGATAATGGTCGGCGGACAGACCAG
>CAZDNQ010000955.1:0-1877 GCA_964506605.1 uncultured Victivallis sp.
GATGCAACTCCTCGGTGCGGTCTCTGAATTGCGCCGGGCCATCCTCGATAAATACAACAGCTCGAATGCCACAGAATTGACAACCAGCCTCTGGTTGACGGAAGGCTACGATGCCCTCCAGAGAAATATCAACGTCTACGGGCCGACAAGAGATACCTCCTACCTCAACACCACACCGTTCGTTCTGGGCAACAATTCCAGCGATTTCCTGATCGTCTACGGCGTCAATCATGCTGCCTGGGGCAAGGCTATCTATTGCAACTTCGGCGTCTATGGAATGAGCCTGAAGAATGGAGTTGTGGCAGTTGATGACACAAAGCTGAGAGGAACGGCAGAAGAATACCTTCCAAACAATCCCCTGGCCAAATACCTCTATGTCTGGAAAGTCTCCCGTCATTGTGACGGCGAAAAATATTGCTCAAAAGTTCCCACGGGACCGGGCACTTATGGAATCGGCTTTGACAAAGAAGCATTTGTAGGATTCCGCGCCTATATCGAGAATCAGACCAAAGTGGGACCCTCCAATACAGAGATGGTTTATGATAAGGTGATCAAGATCTCCGCATAATTTCGCGGTGAATAGGATTTGCTTAATGTCGGAGGCGCAAAAAAAGTGCCTTCGATTATTATATTTTTTTCGGATCCCGGAAGGGAGCGAGCATGGTGCCCGTTTTGATGCAAAAAAGGTCCAATTTCGCCGAAAAACGATCAGTCAAGCAGGATACTTGGCGAAGAAATAATTGAGGAGGGCAGATGATTGGCCCCCCCCGTTTTCTTGACGTTTTCGTTTTCATGTGAAACGGGTTTAGGGAAGGATGATATTAAACCCGGAATTGAACACATCAAGCATTCCGATAAACCGTTCAAACACAGAGGCATCTCCGGTATTAACCACATCTGCCGGAGTGACCGCTGGATTAAGCGCCAGTTGTTCAAGAGTCTTACGGGGCATATAGACAGTGACATTTGCGTCTGCCGAGGAGTCATTCAACCAGTATTCAAGCACACAATTCTTCACCTGGATTAGTGCTATGTCGGTGGTATTGTTAATAACCAGATTCATCTTGAAATCTTCTCCATCCGATTTTGTGCCGTTGAGCCTGACTGCAAGATAATCCAGAAGCTCACTTAAAGACATTGCAGACATTACATCTGCAGAGATCATCGTGTTTCCTTGTACCGGTTTGGTGCTGCGAAGTTCCTGGGCCCCAACCAGGTATGCATTGCGTGCAGGACCTGATTCTGCCTGGTATCCGAGCTGTTCGAGAGCTGCGGCTTCCATCTTCCTGGCTTCCATATTGTTTGGATCTGCAAAGACAAGATAATTGGCGATGGATGCTACCAGTTCATACCGTCCAGCATCATAGTCTTTGGCAAGTTTCGGCAGGACGACATCCGCTCCTCCCATGTAGGCGGTGATGTTCCGGGCAAACTCCTCCGGAGGAAGCCTTTTCAGATTAATGGGATTTGCATCATAAAATCCAAGATATTTCTGGTATGTTGCTTTCACACCCATGTAGATCTGGCCGTAAAACCCGTGAGTGTACCAGTATTCCTGCAAGGACTCGGGAAGAACGATCATATTCGAGATCTCATCCATCGTATAGCCCTTATTCATGAGGTTCAGCGTCTGGTCATTGATATACTTGTACATGTCACGCTGGTTTTCCAGGAGTTCTATAACCTTGTCATTCCCAAACCTCGGCCAGTTATGGGCGGTAAACACCACATCAGCCTTATCGCCGTACAACCTCCGTGCTTCGTCGAGGAATTTGGCCCACGAAAGCGGGTCTCTGACCTGTGCTCCGCGAAGGGTCAGGATGTTATGGAGCGTCCCTACGCAGTTCTCTGCCATGAAAAGTGCCTTAAGATCCGGG
>CAZDNQ010000956.1:0-1870 GCA_964506605.1 uncultured Victivallis sp.
TGAGGGTCAGCTTGCAGGCCCCCTGCTGTGGGGCGCACCAGCCCACTCCATGGGTAAGGCCGCAGATATCCTTGATTTCCTTCGCCTGCGTCCATTTTCCCTCCTGGGGTATCGGGGCGGGCCCATGGTCGGGTCCCTTGGCGATACAGGTCATCTGTTCCACTTCATGCGAGTACATCATGCCAAAACTCCTTTCAGTACTTTACTGTTAACTTAAAATGATTTTCATGTCCGAATAATTTTTTTAATCGGCGGAAAGGTAGTCGGAGGTGGGGCATAAATCAAGAGAACCTTTGGAAATTGGCTTATGGCTCGCGACAGTAGATTATGGAAATACCGCATCCGCATACGTAAAGATGTTACGGCGGCCGCCATCCCGCAGGCTGGATCAGGACCGGCAATAAAACATACCAGTAAGCTAATTCTATGGAACAATTGACAGGATAACTGGATTTACAGGATTAAACACCGAAACTCGGATTCTTCCATAAGCTTACCGATCCTCGTTGAATTGACCTGCAGTAAAAAATATGCTATTTTGTGCGAAAGAGGAGTTCCTCATAATCCCATTTTCAGGGAATGATAAAAATGAAAGCAGAAGCCATATTCAATTCTACATTCCCAATAGTTCTCATATTGGCATTGCTTCTTGGTATGTTTCTAAGATGTATCCCATTGCCTTTGGGATATATTTCATTAGGGCTTATGCTTGTTTCGGCAATTGCCTTATTTTATGCAAGGTTCCCCCTATATAAGAAAAGGAAATTCTTATCAATTGGCCCCAAAGATTTAGATCCAGTGCACAGGAAGTGGTATTATTTCTCTTATGTCTGTTTAGGTATAGCAGCAGGCTTGGCAATTTTATTGACATTAGCTTATAAACCCTAACAAAATGGCATGTTGAAATCGGCAAGTGCGTCTTAGTAGATTCATTGGCATCCAAGGATTATATGGATAATTATGACAACACCGTTTATAAGCCATGGTTGTACTTCATCTTCTTCTTCATATTTACATTCGTAGCTTCGCCAACAGCCTGGAGTCCGGGTCCGGGAAGAATTTTAGCTTTTATTGTATCTATGACTTTTTTTGTACTTTCCGTTGCCTATTTCATTGTTGCAATCACTAAAACATTCAGGAAATATAAGAGGTAGAGGATTTCCCCGGTCCATATCCAGGAACGCGTGACGATTAAATGTTCTGATTCAAATCAGCCCTTTTCGATCTCCGAGCGGACAATTTTGACCCAGCGGCTGAATCTTTCCGGCTGGTTGCTGATAGTGTGGGTGTCCTTCAGGATGAACATGAGGTTGAGACCCTTAGTGGAATCGAGGATATGTCTTATCTCCTTGCGTATGGCGGTTTCGTCGAAGTTCACGCATACGAGCCCGGGATTGGGCTTGCTGCACATCACATAGTTCCTTCCATAGGCGGCTGCGCACTTTTCCGGCTTCGACCATGGTGAGACTGATATGCATCTCAGGTTCTTGACGGTCTTAATGTATTCGAAGCGGTCTTCTACAGGTTCACAGCAGCCGTAATAGGTCATGCCGAACCTCTCCATCAGCGGTTTCTGGTATGGCCATATGAATTCAGCGAACATCTCCGGAGAAACTCCGACAGTCTCCTGCGATTCGCAGAATCCCCAGAGATGCTTGAAGCGGATCGGCTTCTCCGCGGGCTTCTTCTCGGAGGGAAGCTGGCTTGTCAGACCCCAGTTGCCGGAGCCGATACCATTGTTCCCGTTGTTGTACGCGAGAAGGTCCATCTGCTCAAGCTGGTCCATGAAACTTGACATTTCATCGGAAAGAAACTTCATCAGCTTCTTGAGACCGTCCTGGAGGAGTTCGAGCGGCACGTCGCGCGCGAC
>CAZDNQ010000957.1:0-1870 GCA_964506605.1 uncultured Victivallis sp.
TAAGAACCTCGGACTGGCCATGAAATATCTCCACAGGAGCAGTTCGATAAGGAAGCTGACGGAGGAGTACCTGTCTGGGAACAATCCGGATCTGGTTATTATCCATACGTCTACGGCTGTGCTGGGCATAACTTCTATTCTGCAGAAATTGCCTGCGAAGATATTATACGTCTTTCATTCGCCTTGGTGCGAAGAGCAGAGGGTGAACGGCAATGAGATATTCCCCTTTGATTTGTTTCTGTATAAATTCAGGAGGAAAAGGGAGCTGGAAGCGCTGGAAATCTGCGACGGAGTTGTAACGCTGTCGAAATATATGCAGGATCTCATGCTGAAGATTCACCCCAGGATAAGGGAAAAGGCGATGGAGGTTATCCCTGGCGGAGCTGATACTGAGAAGTTCTTTCCTGCTTCTGGAAAGAATGAGATCTTGGAATGCAGGAGGAAATTCGGGATACCGGAAGGGAGCTTCGTGCTGATGACCTCGCGCAGGCTGATTCCCAGGACTGGAGTTGATATACTTATCAGGGCGTTTGCTGTTGCCAGGAAAAAGACCGGAAGAGATATGAAGCTACTGATAGTGGGGGATGGGGTGCTTCTTGACGGGTTGAAGGGGTTATCAGCTTCGCTTGGGTTGGACAAGGACGTGATATTTACAGGTTTCGTCGACGAGGCCGAAATTCCGTCATGCTATCGTGTAGCTGACCTCTTCGTGATGCCGACCCGGGAACTTGAAGGATTCGGCCTTTCAACGGTGGAGGCGATGGCCTGCGGGATCCCAGCGATAGGCACCGACGTGGGCGGCACTCCGGAGATCCTCGATGAAATACAATGTAGCACATCCACATTTGGAGGATTGCCTGTTCCTGACGACTTGATAATAAAAGGCTTTACTGAAGAAGCTATATCAGAAAAGATTTGTAAGTTTTCAGCATTGGAATCATTGCCAGATATTGGGAATAAATCCCTGGAATGTGTCAGGAAAATATTCAACTGGAAGATGCACGTGGAAAAAATGAACGAATTTGCCTTAAACATGAAGCAGGAGCGTAATGGCTGAACTCAAGAGAATCTCCCATGTTTCAATTTTCCTGCTTTTCATATATGTGGCGAAAAGCATTTTGGCTGTCGCTCTCAGGACATCCATGGCGGCGTGTTTCGGGGCGGGCGTGGAAACGGACGCCTATTTCGCGGCATTCACAATACCCCAGTCACTCAGCGATTTCTTCATAGGGGGGATATTGTTCATAGTGATAATCCCGGTCTTCCAAAGGAGGATGGCGGAGGTAGGGGAGGAGGAGGCTTCGAAGGATATCTCCGGCCTTTTGAATTTCTCATTGCTGGCCTTGGGAGCGATTACGCTCCTGTATTGCCTGATTATCCCTTTCGCCACTCCAGTTATATTCTCAGGGTTCACAGGTCACAAACTTGATCTGACAATAAGATTCGCGCTGATATTCTCGCCGGCGATAATTCTCATGGGGATGTCCCTCATATACACCTCCTTATATCATTCATTCAGGGAGTTCTTCATTCCTTCTATGGCGGCGCTCATCTATCCGATAAGCTCACTTCTGTCCATATGGTGCCTGCCTACATCATGGGGTATCGAAAGGCTTGTGTATGGCAATCTGGCCGGTTCGTTAATAGGCCTTGTCATAATGATGGGGCTTATTTTAAAAAGAATTAAGTGGTGTTGGAACTGGGATCTGTCAAATCCGCTAATCAAGGCGACGATTATTCTTTCATGGCCTGTGGTGCTAGAAAGTCTTTTTTCACGAATGGTTCCTATAGTCCACAAGAGCATAGCGTCTGGACTTCCAGAAAAGAACGCCATAACCCTAATTGAACTTTCCCTTTTTGTCATAGGTTC
>CAZDNQ010000958.1:0-1864 GCA_964506605.1 uncultured Victivallis sp.
TCCTTTGGTTCCCTTAAGGACCACATTGGCAACAACACCGTTGCCAAGAAGGATAAGCACCATTGTGCCAAGTAGTTCAGCTAAAAATTCTCCCATATCTTTTTTCTTTATTTTTCAGGTTCAACCCAGCTTTTTGCCCTTGAAAGAGCCTTGCGCCAGCCGTTAATAAGTTCCTTGCTCTTGTTGTCCTCCATCTTCTTCACAAAAGTCTTCTCAATTGCCTTCTGCCCCTTTATGTCATCCAGATCTTTCCAGAAACCTGTTGCAAGACCTGCAAGATAGGCCGCTCCCAGTGCTGTGGTCTCGAAAATAACAGGACGGTAGACAGGTATTCCGAGAATGTCAGCCTGGAATTGCATCAGCAGATTGTTTACCGCTGCGCCTCCGTCGACATTCAGCTCTTTAATAGGCGAGCCGAGATCCTCCTGCATCGCCTCAAGAACGTCGTAAGTCTGGAAGGCGATTCCTTCGAGTGCGGCGCGTGCAATGTTCGAGGCATTTGAGCCCCTGGTAAGGCCGATAATCATTCCCCTGGCATATTGATCCCAGTGTGGCGCGCCAAGGCCGGTAAGGGCAGGAACGAGATATACCCCGCCATTGTCGGGAACCTTTGCTGCCAATGCCTCAACCTCGGAAGAGGACTTGATTATTCCTAGCTCGTCGCGCAACCATTGTACGATTGAACCGCCGGTGAAGATACTCCCTTCAAGGGCATAGACTGTCTCGCCGTTAATCTGCCATCCGATAGTGGTCACCATATTGTTTCCGGAACTTACTATTTCGCTGCCTGTGTTGCAAAGCATGAAACAACCTGTGCCGTATGTGTTCTTGACAGTTCCTTTTTCAAAGCACATCTGCCCGAATGTCGCAGCCTGCTGGTCTCCTGCTATGCCTGATATAGGAATCTCTGTGCCGAAAAGCTCTTTTGTTGTGTATCCGTAAACTTCCGATGAGGATTTGACCTCCGGAAGAACGCTCTCCGGAATTCCGAACAGCTCCAGAAGCTCCTTATCCCAAGCAAGGGTGCGGATATTATACATCATTGTACGGCTCGCGTTGCTCACGTCTGTGACATGCACCTTGCCGTTTGTGAGTTTCCATATCAGCCAGGTGTCGATGGTTCCGAAAGCGAGTTTTCCTGCCTTTGCCTTCTCCATGGCGCCTTCAACGTTGTTCAGTATCCATCTCAGTTTTGTTGCCGAGAAGTATGAGTCGAGTATCAGGCCTGTTCTGTACTTTATGATTTCGGCCCACTTTTCGCCCTTTAATCCGTCACAATACTCTGATGTTCTTCTGTCCTGCCAGACGATTGCATTATATACAGGCTCTCCTGTCTCTCTGTCCCATACAACTGTGGTTTCGCGTTGGTTTGTTATGCCTATGCATGCGACTTTCGCGTTGAAACGGCTTGCTTCGTCTATGACTTTGAGTGCTGATCCTGACTGTGATTTCCAGATCTCTTCAGGGTCGTGTTCTACCCATCCTGGTTTCGGATAGATTTGTCTGAACTCTTTTTGGCTTGATGCGACAATTTCTCCTTTTTTGTTGAAGAGGATTGCGCGTGCGCTTGTAGTTCCCTCGTCCAGTGTAAGTACAAATTGGTCTGACATGGTGTTTGTTTTGTGGGTGTGTTAGAACAAATTTATCTAAAAATATTTTACGATATACAAAAACGAAAATTATTTTTCTGAATTTGTTTCGATGTGACAATCTATGGTGAATGAATTGAAACAAAACGAGCATTATAAGTTTCGTTACGAGTGTCTATTTGTTCTCTGTAGCCGCTTTATATATTGGAGATATATCGTCTCAGGGCTGTCCATCCTCAGTCACTCCGTTCCCTCCGGCTGAAATGCCCTGATCC
>CAZDNQ010000959.1:0-1851 GCA_964506605.1 uncultured Victivallis sp.
CCCGCCTTACAGTCCAAAATATCATCGAGATTTTGACAGACGATTTTTTAATTCTCCCTGTGAGTAAAGAGACCTTGCATAGAGCCTTAGTGTCAATTTCTCCGGAAGACAGAAGTTCTTCCAAGGTTATCCGCTTTTTTGGGAAAAACCGCCTCCTGGATGTTAGAATGGAGAACAAAGATGGTTGTGTGACAGCAAAAGCTTACAGGATGATTGAAGCGAAATCTGCGCAGGGGAACGAGAATCGATACCCGGTGACTCTGGTTCATGCTGAAGTTGTCTTTGAAGATCATACGGAATCAAGTATTTCCTCTTACATTCAATCGGAGATCAACCTCATAGCGCAAAACTCCGACAGCTATCTTCGGGTTTGGGAGATGTATGGGGAGATAGAATCCCAGTCACTCAAAAATGATGCGGATTTGTTCGGTGCTATTTCATACACGGCTGTACGCCAGACTGATGAGGTGCATTGGCAGTTCCATATTCCAGATAAAGACGACTATTCCAATTGCGAGGAACTGTTATGGAATGGCCAACACAAGGATCTCTGCTTAAGGAATTCTTTTTCTGTCAATGGTGAAATAGGAAGAGACAGAGGGATGCGGTTCAGCGGAGAGCTGGTAGCTGTATTTCCGAATAGCAGATGGATTGAAATTCTATCCAGAGCTTCAGATATGCCAATTCCTACTTCACAGGGGGAAATTATACTGGACGTCACTGGTGATTCAGTTCGCCACGAAAGACGTGCAAAAGCACGTACAATGATCCAGTCCGCAGAATGCCCCATGCCAAAATTAGGTCTCATCCTTGAAGGTCGACCTTGGGCGACCAGCTATAGGAAGAAATGGCAAAAGGTTCCAGAAGCAGTTCGTGCAAAGTTTAACGGGCGCCCAACTCCCGGTCAGCTCGAGGCCCTGCTTACAGCCATCAATACCCCCGACATTGCCCTAATCCAAGGACCGCCAGGAACAGGAAAGACACAATTCATTTCCGCCCTCCTGACATGGCTGGCGGAAATTGGAGAAGGGGATATTCAGAAATCCACTCTAATTACAAGCTTCCAACACGATGCCGTAGAGAATGTTGCCAATAGGAGCCGGGTTTTTGGATTGCCACCAATCCGCATAGGTTCGCGGCGTCATAATGATATTGCTACAAGACCATTTGATCTATGGATGGCAGAGATGCGGCACAGGACGCAGAAAATGCTTAAGGAATATGAGGCTCAGCCAATTTTCATAGCCTTGGATAAGGTCAAAAATTTATATGCATCGTATTCCGTTAATCCAGGCTCTATGGAGACTGCACTGAAAATACTCAAAGAGGTTGAAACATCAGCAGGCATATGGCTCTCTCCAGATCTTAATGACAGGTTACGCGAGGTCAAATATGAAGTGGAGCAGAATCAGATTTTGCTTAAAACACCAGGAGATCAGCATTGCAAATTGTTGGAGTCGGCTATACGAGGATTGCGAATCGAAGAAGAGTCCTTCTGTGACGACGGACCTCGATCCTGTCATCGTCTTTATTGTAGAATTTTCGAAACTGGCAATCTAAGTGATGAGGATGCGCAACTGTTGAAATCTGGCATTGAATGGTCCAGTAATGAGCCGTTTCCATTTCTTGAAAGGCTGAAAGATTTACAGGGAAGGCTCCTGGATTCACTTCTTGCAAACAATTTGCCAGCCTCATCAAACCAAGAGAACGAAAAGGTTATGATGGTATTGCATGATGCTGCCGAATATATTCAAACGTGTTGCAATGGAACTATCTACAGCCGAGACGCAGTGCTTTTCAGATATGCTGATGATCTGGAAAACGACCCGTATGGATGTGAACTTGCCGTAG
>CAZDNQ010000960.1:0-1848 GCA_964506605.1 uncultured Victivallis sp.
TTGCGCAGTTCCTCAGGGCACTCCGCCCCGTCGATGAACTTCACGAAGGCTGGAACCGCATCAACGAGCTTCCTGTAGAACGCAGGATACTCGAACTCGGAGCCGGTAGGGAACGGAACCGGCGGCGGATAGACCTTCAAATAAATAATCTTGTCGCCGTTGTTATCGTCCAGCGCGGGCAATATGAACCCGGAATCCGGATCATCGTTCGCGCTCAGGGTGATCCTCCAGACAGGACGGGCGATGATCACGTCCTTCCCTTTCCGATGAAGAGGATATGTGCTGTTCGCAACAATCTCCTTCAGCTTGTCCCGGAACAGCTGCCTGTGCCTGGGATCGTCCTCTAGGTTCGCATCGCTCAGTATCAGGTGCTCGGCGCACCACATCTCGCCGTTGAACGTGCTCCTGCCCTGCAGCCACAGCGATGGATCGGCGCTTCTTCCGCCAAGGCACCTGCTGATTATGTCCTGGCCCAGTGTCTTGCCGACATCCTTCGGGCCGACGAGACCGAGCATCTGTCCAGGAAGATGATCTTGCGGATTCCGCATCGCACAGCGGAACCTTTTCAGCCACTGGCAGAATGTCCTGAACTGGATATCCCAGAGAGGATCGTTCGCGCCTTTGCCGAGAAGATTCGAAAAGAACTCAACAAGGAAAGACGGATCTCCATCAGCGCCTTCTATGAAGTCCGGCCCCTTGGTGACAAGGATTTTGTAGCCGTTCCCATCGTACAGCCCTACCGGCCTGCCGCAGAGCGTACCAGCATAGTCGACACGGTTCTCCTTCTGGATCCGGAACAGTTCGTTCTCCAGCGGCGAAGTGATCTCCCCCTCATCTGGCCATGGGGTGAACCTGCGCTGCTTGAGATCTAGTTCCACATCCTCACGGGTCAGCCTGTGGTAGCTGCCGTCACCCTCCTTGCGCCAGTAGGCCTTCCCGTCAAAATAAATCCGGCTGGCACCGGCCTCCTCCCGGGGGACATGCGACCGCCTGGCCGCCCCCTTCATCCTGGTGATTTCATTTCTTACGGCTGCCGCCACCGACCCTCTCCGCAGCTGGAAGATGGAGGAGACATGCCCTATTATGGTGTCTGCGATGATGAAGTCCTCCTGGCTGAAATATGCGGCCATCCTGATCATCCTTTTAATGGCCCTGTCCCTGCCAAGACCGCCGAAGCAGCTGGATTTCAATCTTGGAATTTCAGGTTCGAGCAGATTGCAGCAGAGGCTGGCTGCGATCGAATGAATGTCCACCTGCACGGCATCTGCCGTGATCCGCTCGAAATATTCCCTGAAACCGTTTCCCGCGGCGGCCTTCACGTCGTCTATTCCCTTGGACATGTCCAACGGGATCCTCGGGAGAAATACCCCTATGGGATGCACCATCATGGCAAACCGCATGACGGCCACGGAAAACAGGTGGTTCATAGAAGTATCGTTATCACCGACTATATAGATTCTTGAAGGAGTGATCGCATCCATCAGCTCTTTAAGCTCGGGGATGATCTCCCCATCCTGGTATCCGTAGAATCCGGGAAGCGCAGCAGAATTATATCCGTCTTCTGCAAGCGCGAGGCTTTTGAATTCACCTTCGGTGAGATACAGCGGCTCGTCTGGCTTGTAGCTACCGGCGAAAGGATATGGAATATGGACGTGGCTTCCCGAGTCCGGCGGCTGATAGTATTTCATATCGCCACGCGGTTCGTCCAGGCGCAGACGCCCATACTCCCTTCCATTAATTGTAATAGTCCTTCCCTGGGCATCAAAATACGGAATCCATATTCCCGATGCCGGCAGGCCGCAGAGTTCAAACGCCTCACCAGAGCTGACCCGCCTGATACCGGCCAGG